>NZ_JBSXNR010000025.1:0-53008 GCF_056857735.1 Flagellimonas sp. L-11 | reverse complement strand
TCCCGATTTGAACTGCTTCAGGAAATCGTCGTTGAACAATTCTTCTTTCTTCATAATGTGCAAATATTTAAAATTAGACAAAAAATTAGCGGGGGCATGCCCCCGCTAATTTTCTATTTACACACTTTATGAGATAGTCCTCTTTTTAGTAAATCCGCTCGTTCAAAAAAATACTCTGAAGCAACCGCAAAGAATTCAGCTTGATTTGTTCCACCATATTTACGAATATCTGAATGGTTATCGTTAATCGCTTCCATTTCTTTATGGATTAAGTTTAACCAAGGTATGGCATATTGATGTTCCATTAGCCGCTCTGGCACACCGTCTGTTCTATCGTCCAACTTATCTATAAGGTGCACAAATTCGTGTATGCCAGTATTGCTTTTATCGGTTGTATTTTTAAAGCCGTGGTACAATGCTTTCTTGGAAAGTATCATCTGTTTCTCGAACCTTCCATTTCCAACTATTCCACCAATATTCCGTGAGTTATCCTTACTGCTAAATTGCATATCCTCATTAAAATTATCAGGATATAAAAGGATGCCACTTAAATTTGTGTAGTGCCATTCCTTGAAGCCAAAAACTGGAATGACGGCACTTGCTGCAATTAAAACCTTATCCAACTCTTCCAGTTCAAACTGCACAGCATCGATATAGACCTCACTTAAAAATAGCATCATTTTTTGCTGAAAAATTAGCTGTGCGTCTTTTGATAGATTTCTATAAAACAGCACATTATCCGTCAATAATTTATGCCAATGTTCTGGAAATGGCTTTACACTATGACGTTTTGCTTTTCTATAAAAATGAACAGCAAAAAGAACAATCACAACCGAAATAAAAATATAAGCCATATTAAAAACGTATTAATCTACAGGTTCGGCCTTAAATCCCACTTTTTGCAAAGTCGCCTTTACATCTTCTTCGGTTACACCATCGCTTTCAATGGTTAGGATTTTATCAGGATTAGAGGTATCTACTTCCCAACTTTCTACACCTTCTTGTTTGTTTAAAAAAGGGGTGACTTTTGATACGCACCCACCACAATTGATATTTGTTTTAAATTTTAAAGTTTTCATAGTATTGAATTTATTTATTATTAAAGTTTTACTCGTTTAAGTCTTAAGCTATTTGCAACTACGGATACACTACTGAATGCCATTGCTGCACCTGCAATCATCGGATCCAACAAAAACCCATTTACAGGATAAAGAACTCCCGCTGCAATTGGAATGCCAATAATGTTGTAAATAAATGCCCAGAATAAGTTCTGACGTATGCCCAACACGGTTCTTTTTGATAGTTCCAATGCTTTTGGGATAGATTGTAAATCTGATGTTATCAAGGTCATTTTTGCTACATCCATTGCGATATCCGAACCTTTGCCCATAGCAATACTCACATTGGCTTGCGCCAGGGCGTGCGAATCGTTGATACCATCGCCCACCATTGCTACTATCTTTCCGTCCGCCTGTAATTTTTCGACAAAAGCCGCTTTGTCCGAAGGCATCACTTCTCCTTGGTAATTTGTTATTCCTACTTGTTTTGCGACAGCAGATGCGGTTTTATTGTTATCTCCAGTAAGCATATAGACCTCAATGCCTCGTTCTTGAAGTGTTGCTATGGCCATTTTTGAAGTTTCCTTAATCTTGTCTGCAATGGCGAGTATCGCCAGCACTTGTTTTTCATTGCCAAAGAAAATGACGGTTTTCGCTTGCTCTTCGAGACTTTCTGCTGTTTGCATCAAGGAAGCATCGATTTGAATATTTTTCTCAAGCATTAGTTTATGGTTTCCAACATAGTATGGTGAACCATTTTCTGTTTGAGCTTTCACACCTTTTCCTGTAATACTTTCAAAAGAAGCAATTTCAGCTTTTTCAATATTTTCATCTTTTAAGTGATTGACTACAGCTTCCGCCAAAGGGTGTTCTGATTGTGCTTCAATAGCTAGAAGAACTTTTTTGTATTCGTTGATATCTTCGAGTTTATCCTTCCAAAATATATCAGTTACTAAAGGTTTTCCTTCTGTAATTGTACCTGTTTTATCAAGAATGACAGCATTCACTTTATGACCGAGTTCTAAACTTTCGGCATCCTTTATAAGGATATTATTTTCTGCGCCTTTACCAATTCCCACCATAATGGCGGTAGGTGTTGCCAATCCCAAAGCACAAGGACAGGCGATTACCAATACTGCTACAGAGGTCAATAAGGCTTGTGAAAAGGCATTATCGCCTCCTAAAGACATCCAGACAATGAAGGTTACAATGGAAATACCCAATACCACAGGAACGAAAATACCGGCAATCTTATCGACCAGTTTTTGAACGGGTGCCTTACTCCCTTGCGCTTGCTGAACCATTTTAATGATTTGGGAAAGCAGGGTTTCTCCACCTACTTTTTCAGCGGTAAATTGAAAACTTCCTTTTTGATTAACGGTACCAGCGAATACCTTTTCCCCTTGGGATTTCTGAACTGGAACGGGTTCTCCAGTAATCATACTTTCATCTACATATGAGCTTCCCTTGGAAACTTCGCCATCCACGGGAATCTTTTCTCCGGGACGCACCAAAATGGTCTGACCAACCTGTACGGATGAAATAGGGATTTCCCTCTCTTCCCCATTCTCAATAATTTTAAGGGTTTTAGGCTGAAGCCCCATTAGTTTTTTAATGGCTGAAGATGTATTTGATTTTGCCTTTTCTTCCAATAGTTTCCCCAAGGAAATAAAGGTGATAATCACGGTAGCCGCTTCGTAATATACGTGAGGCTCGATGCCACGACTTAACCAAAATTCAGGAAAAAAGGTATTGAATACACTAAAGAGGAAGGCGATTCCGGTACTCAACGCCACCAAGGTATCCATATTTGCTTTACCGTGTTTGGCCTGCTTGAAGGCATTGATGAAAAAACTGCGCCCAAACCAAAAAAGAATTGGAAAGGCCAATACCAATGAAATCCATTTGCCTGGTTCCCATTGCATATAGAACATTCCCAACACAAAAATGGGTAGCGTAAGTATCGCCGACCAGATGGTTCGGTTTTTTATGTCCTGATAATGCTTTTGCTGAAGTTCTTGCTGTACTTCCGAAGGGTCTTCGGCATCAATTATAATATCGTAACCGACCTCACGAAGCGCGTTTTGAAGTTGATTTGGACTCAACTCCTTGTCATATTCCACAAGAACGGAACTATTGGCAAAATTAACACTTGCATCAAACACACCTTCTGTGTGTTTTAATACAGATTCAACACTCGCTGCACAAGAGGCACAGGTCATTCCCGTAACTGGAAATGATTCTTTCACACCCTGTTTATGATTCTTCTTTTTGGTTTCAAATATGTTGATTGTCTCCATAAATCCGTTCTTATTTGTATGTTACAAATTTCAGGATTAAAAGACTGTAATGTGTTACGTTATATGCTGAATGATTTGTAGAATTTACTCTTCACGAATTATTACATACTACCCAATTGGAATAATTTATGTCTCTTATAATCATAATGGGGACGTGTCTATCGGTCTTTAGTATTTGTAATCAAATACCCTTTTGATTGGATGACCTTTTTTATCTCATCGATATTCGTTTTAGTGGTATCAAATTCAATAATTGAAGTCCCTTCTTCAAAAGACGTAGATACATTTGTAACCCCGTCAATTTTATTTACAGAATGGTTGATATTTTCTTCACAACCAGAGCATACCATCCCTTCAATATTCAACTTTACAGTTTGAATATCGGTATTGTTTGTTGCAACAATTCCTACTTTCTCCGTTGAATGAAATACTTGTGGATAATAAGAAACCAATGTCATTACAACAACAAACACTGTAACCAACCACAAATAGAATTTCGACTTAAAAAATGATGGCTTAGCCATATCACAGTTACCACAATCGTCCACCTTCTTTTTTTTATAAACCTGATAAAAGGCCAGTCCCAATGACAAAAATGCTATAACCAACAGATAAGGTTTCAAGGCAATAAGCCAAGAAAAATACACCGAGCTTCCACCAATACCAGCTACACTTGTAAGTAGCAAAGGACCCCAGCAGCATAGTTTAAGGGAAACTGCTGAAAATACAGCAGTCCCCATAGATGCCTTTTTGTTCAATTTATTAATTGCCATACCTAACAGTTTCCTATTCCAGCATTTACCAAATCATCTTTTGTGATTTCGATGTTGGTGCAGCAATTCAGAAGTTTTCCGTTAACAGCAATGGCAGGAACTCTTGTAACCCCATATTCCTTCATTTTTGAAACACAGATTTTACTTTCGCATTGCTCGGACAGATTATGAAGTGTGATTTCGCAGTCCTTTCCTGCTGTCTCCTTTACTAATTGTACCACAGGCTCGCATACCGGGCAACCTGCTGTAAAAATCTCAATTTGTCGTTTCATCTTATGTTATGTTTAAATTAATAATGGAACAAAGATGAGAACGTTAGGTAGGGGGTCACCAAACTTTTTTTAACCTTTTTTTTCGTTGTAGTTTTTTAATCGAGTTTCAATGGCTTGAATTTCTTTTAACTTGTTAGTTAAATCGGATAATTCTAAGTTTGGGAATTCACTTTTTAAATATTCAATTTTATCTTCATTGCCACAATTGCCTGGGCAAGAGTCCACGGCCTTTACAATTCCAATAGCAAGTGCTTTTCGATAGACTTCATCCAGCAGTAAGTAATGTGCTTTTTGAATCCCCTTATCAATGGATTTGAACTGTATGTTTATTTGTTCGGGGTCCTTTCCTTCATCAAGCATTTTAACAATGCCGTTTAATTGACCACTCAAAGTTTTTAATCTGGATTTAATATCCAAGATTAAATCAGTAGGTAATTTGTACTGTTCTCCTTTCATAACTCAAACTTAACTCGCGCAGCAACTTAATTTGGAAACATCTTTCCCAAAGGTAATCGCTGCCAGTTTAACAGATTCTCCTAAAGTTAAATATGGATAAAAGCTTTCTGCTAAATCTTTTACAGTGATTCCAAATTTAATAGCCATACTCAATTGTTGTATCAGTTCACCACCTTCAGGTGCAACTACTCTTGCGCCTATTAATTTATCGGTTTCAGTGTTGCGTATCAGTTTTATGAACCCTCTGGTATCTTGAGCTGCCAAGGCTCTTGGAACGTGAATTAAATCAAGTTTACTGACTTCAAAAGGAATTTCCTTTTTTTCTGCTTCAATTTCATCTATACCTGCTCCTGCGATTTGAGGGTCTGTAAATACTACCCAAGGTAATGATGAATAATCAATACTTGTTTTTGTTGATGAAAACGCATTGTGCACTGCTGTACTACCTTCGGTTGCTGCTGTATAAACAAATGCCGGTGTAATGGTGACATCTCCTGCTGCATAAATATTGGAAATATTGGTTTCCATTTTTTCATTTACAATAATATGGCCGCTTACTGTTAACTTTAGGCCGATATTCTCAAGCCCTAATTTAGAGGTGTTAGGCTTCGTCCCTGTAGCCACCACAATATGTCCTTTTTCAACAATTTGAGTTGTGGAACCATCAGGACAATTACAATGAATAATTGTATCGTTACCTTTCTTTTCAAATTTAAACGCTCTAAAGTTTGGAAGGATTTCAATCCCTTCACTTTTCATTTGTTCTACCAAAACATCTGTAATATCTTTTGTTTGACTGCGTAATGGCCTGTCGGTAAATTCAATGATACGTACTTTTACACCCAATCTGTTGTAAGCCATCGCAATTTCCAAACCAATATAACCAGCTCCCATAATGGTCAAACTTTCAGGTTTTTCCTCTAAATCGAACAAGGTCACATTGGTTAAATAACCAACCTCATTCAGTCCTTCAATATTTGGAATATTGGTAGTTGCTCCTGTTGCCATTAGAATGTTGGTTGCTGTGTAGGTGTCTTTTCCATCCACAAGGATTGTTTTATTATCAACAAGTTCAGCCCAACCTGTACGCATTATCAGGTTTTCAAAATCACTTACCACATCCATATATTTTTGTTGCTGAAGTGAAGCAACCAATGCTTTTTTATCTTTTATGGTTTGTGTAAAATCAATGTCTGCTCCTTTAGGTTTTATACCCTTAAAATTGGAATGCGTAGCGAGACGTACCGTTTCGGCAGCCCGAATAAGGTTTTTAGACGGTACACAACCCACATTTACGCAAGTGCCACCAAAATCTAATCCTGCATTTACCATAAGTGTTGTGAGCCCTAAACCTTCAGCTTTAATGGCTGCTGAAAATGCAGCTGAACCACCACCAATAATTATTAAATCGAATTGATTTTGGCCTTTGGAATTTACAGCGGAAACCTCTTCCTCGTCGACATTATTTACAACCGAATAATCACCAACGCTGTTTATAGCATCTATTACATTTGCCTTACTCATCTTATCAGCATCAAAATTAAATTCGCCTTTTCCGGTTTCGTGGTTAACTGTGGAACTTAAAACTCCTTCAGTTGCGTTCATATCCTTTTCGATATGTGTTGCACAACCTTCACAGGTCATACCCTCAATTTCCAATGTAATGGTTTCTCTATTTTGAGGCATTTTGATTTTCATTTTAGCTGTATTTTTCATTGAAATCGGTACTGTTTACTTATTAAAAATTAGACCTTCCCTTTAATTACTTCGGCCTTAAACCCTTTCTTTTCTATGATAAGTTTTAGGGCTTTGATACTTGTTTTTGAACCATCAAACTCAATAACAGCAATATCTCCAGGGTATTCAACCGAATGTTCCAAAACACCATCTACTTCCTTTAATGCATTATAAATAGCATTGGAACAACCAGCACAAGTAATGCCTGTAATTTTAAATTTCACCGTGGTTGCATTGTGTTTCTTTGAAGCTACTTCCACAACTTGATTTGTAACCTCCTTGCTTTGTGATTTGGCCTGAAAAGAAAACAGCATTAAAGCCAAAATAGGCACTATTGATAGTTTTTTCATAATGGGTAATTTTGCGTTTATTTATCTTTTATAACTTTGTATCCTGTTGAATTAATTGCCTTTTCAATAGCTACTTTAGAGGTTTTAGACTTATCAAACTCTACGATGGCATTTCCCTTTTCATACGAAGGGGTTACATTTATAATACCGTCCAATTCATTTACAGCGTGTTTTATGCTTTCTTCACAGCCAGCACAAGTCATTCCTTGAACATTAAAGTTTACAGTTTGAATATTTGATTGGTTTACAATGACCACTTCTTTTTTATTATCCGGATAAAAAATGGATGAATAATATGGAAATGCCAGCATTATAATTGCAAATGCTGTTACTATTCCCAAAAAGGTTTTTGACTGTATAAATTTTGATTTTCCTTCCTTACCGGCAGGCAGGTCGTCCGTATCGCATTCACAATCGATTTCTTTTTGAGGTTTTAGTTTTTGATACCAAGCAAAGCCGAGCACTAAAATTGTTAGCCCGATTAGATAAGGTCTAAAAGGCTCAAGCCAAGAAAATGTTGAGGCAATTCCACTTGTTCCCGCGATTAAAGCCAAAACGGGTGTAATACAACATAAAGAGGCTGTAATTGCAGTTAACAAACCTGCACCAATTAATTTGTTTTCACTTTTCATATCGTTTCTAAAACTTTGTTTTTATCGAGTATTTCAAAAAACGGATTTAATAATGTTGAATATTCAGGGGTTAGTGAGTAAAAAATCGTTTGAGCATCTCTTTCGGTTTCCAATAAATTTCTGTCCTTCATTTTTCTCAAATGTTGAGAGATAGCAGAAATATTCATTTCGAGAATATCACTTAAGTCGCAAACGCAAAGTCGTTTCTCCTCAAAGAGTAGGTAAAGAATTTTTAGCCGAACATTATTTCCGACTAAAGAAAGTCCATTTGCCAAATAGTCAAACGATTCATTTAATTCTGAAACTGTCTTTTTACAACGGTTTATCTGTTCAATATCTGCCTGTTGTCTAATGCAAGAATTATTTTTCATAAGGCAAAGTTACAATTATTTCTTATTTAAGCAAATACTTAAATACAAAAAAGAATGATATGTAAATTTTGATCATTATGTTCCTTTTGTTTTGATTTGTGTTTTGCAAAAACTAAAACTACCGAAATGTACATCTGTTCTTTTAGCTTGTAGGTGAAGGTATTGCTGGCTTTACAGTTAATTGTCTTTTAAAACTACAAAACAGAAAATTCTGTATGGTGTTGAATGGTGTTGTGTGGTCCTCTGATACACAGCGAATTTTGTCAAATCCTTTTTTTAATTCCGATGTTAATTCCTCTTCATTGTATTGTTTTATTTCAAGTCCGCTACATTTTTTTGGTCCGTTTTGTGAAAAGGTTCCTATTATTAAATAACCTCTTACAAATATTGTCGCTATGTTAGTATATTTTTTAATCTGGTCATCTGTTGTAAGAAAATGAAAAGTTGCTCTGTCGTGCCAAACATCGAAAGATGTATCTGGTTCAAATTCGGTAATGTCGCTTACAATCCAATTTACTTTACTTGCCTTTTCTCCCAGTCTTTTTTTAGCTTTCGCAATTGCTTTTTCTGAAATATCAAGTACAGTAATGTTATTATACCCTTCCTTAAGTAAATAGTCAACAAGTTTACTGTCGCCACCACCAATGTCTATAATTTTTGCCTTTTTATTTAGTTTGAACGAACGTATAAACTTCAGTGAAGTTTTTGGTATTTCTTGCGTCCAACTTACCTGGTCTGGATTTTTAGTTTCGTGAACTGTTTCCCAATGTTTCTTTCTGTCTAATTTCATTTTGATATCTAAATTCGGTTCATTGGTAAATCAATATATCATCTATTGATTTAAATATCCCTTTAATAGTGGTAAACACACCTTAAATCTCATCCAAGGATTTTCGGTTTTTGTCTACAGATTTCTTGAACTGCGTAGGTGTCATTCCAGTTACTTTTTTGAATTGATTGCTTAAGTACGCAACGCTACTATAATGTAATTGAAAAGCTATCTCACTCAAGGTTAATTCATCATAGACAATAAGTTCTTTTACACGTTCAATTTTTTGGTTGATGATGTATTGCTCGAACGTGATGCTTTCTACCGACGAGAATAGGGAACTTAAATATTTATAATCCAAGTTAAGTTCGCCAGTAACAATATCTGCCCATTTTAATTCGGTCTTTTCATTGGAATAATGTATTTTCTCAATTACCAAATTTTTCATTTGCTCGATAAGCAGACTTTTACGGTCGTCAATCAAACTAAATCCTGCATTTTGTAGCTTTTTTTGCAAAGATTTTTTTTCGAATTCATTGAGCATCGAAACCAATTCTACTTCTCCTAACTTGACAGCTTTGTAATCAATGTTCAATCCTACCAAAATTTGGGAAACTGCCGATATACATCTCGGACAGACCATATTTTTTATGTGGATGGTATTATTCATAGGTTGAACAAATGCCTAATAAAATCTAAATTTAGATATATGATTAGTATTACAGCAGCAATAAATAATCCTATCATCGCTGAAATTCCGATAACCTTATCTTTTTTTGTAATCGGATTTTTCTGTTTATATGTATTTTTCTTGTTTTTTCTTCTATTTCTTCTACTTTCACTCATCATCTTTCTCCTCTTTAAAATATTAAAGGCTGAAGAATCCGCTTTTACCAATTAACTCTAACCCTGATTATTTTAACGTATCTCTAACCTCACCACAGGTTAACATTGCTTCGCCATAATATGGGTTACGGACTTCTTCCTCTAAACTTATCCAGTACGCTCCCTTATTATTGTCTGCCATTGGACAAAACTGGATATAAACATTTTCATTGACCCCAAAGAGCTGTACACTACTTATCATATGCGCAGACAAATGCTTAAAATGCCCTCTTTGTTTTGAAATATCCGTATTACTTGAAATAGCATTTGCCGAAGTATTTAATTCCTTCTGAATGGTCATCCAATGGTTATGTGCTTTTTCATCAGACAACAACTTCATATCTACATTTTTCAGGGATTGTATTATTTGCATTCCTGCTTGTTGTGCATTTTTGGCATCATCATTAACCAAAGCATCTTTCAAAAGAATATAATCCTCAAACACCTGTTTTAACTGGCCTTGAAATTTGTTTGAAACAGCTATCCTTTCTTTCATTTCTGAATGGTCAGTATTCCCCTTACTATCATCAGAATTGTTTCCTTGCATACCTAAATGCCCTTCGTGACCGGTCATTGTTTTGCCACCAGCAGTGTTCATCATAGATTTTTTGCCTTGTAATTGTGCAGCAGCATCTACTGTAAACGTGCCATTAGTTACCACTTCATCACCATTTTGAAGACCTTCAATTATGGTATAGGTGTCTCCATTGGCATTACCGAGTAAGACCTCTCTCATTTCAAAAACAGCTTCGTTAGGATTAGTTTTAATATAAACTACAGAACGTTCACCAGTCCACATCACAGCTGTAGCAGGAACTGTTATTTTACTTGAAGTGCTTTCTTGAGCACCTTCAATTTTACCTTCGACAAACATACCTGGTTTAAATAGGTCGTTCTTATTATTAAGTACTGCTCTAACTACGACGGTACGTGTAGAAGAATTTAATAAAGGGTCAATAAATGAAACTTTTGCATCAAATACTTCATTGCGATACGCATTGGTAGTCACTTTAATGGTTTGACCAACTTTCAAGGAAGCAATCTGATTCTCATAGGCATCAAATTCTGCCCAAACCGTATTGAGGTTGGCTATTTTATATAAGGGCTGTCCTTGTTTTACATAGTCACCTTCTTCTACCATTTTATGGGTCACTGTTCCTGAAACTGTAGCAAAAACCGGAAAATATTCTTGCACTTTTCCAGCAGCTTCTATGGCATTAATTTGCTTTTCTGAAAGTTTCCATAATTTAAGCTTGTTTTTTACAGCCTTATACAATTCTGGTTGCGATTCTTTTATAGATGAGGCTGTAAGTAACTCTTGCTGAGCTGCAACTAAATCTGGTGAATATATGGTGGCCAAGCGTTGACCTGCACCAACACGTTCTCCAGTAGAATTAACATATAATTGTTCTATTCTACCACCAAAATAGGTTACTTGTACAGCATTGGATTCTTCATTGGCTTTTATCTTTCCAGATAACTTTAGAAAATTATTCCCGATTTCACCCTCACCAACAATGGATGTTTGAATGTTGGCCAATGCCATTGCATTATCTGTCATTTTAAACTGATCTGCCATAAGACCATCTGCTCCTGCTTCAGCAGGTATTAAATCCATTCCACAAATTGGGCAGTCACCAGGTTCTGGTTGCATAATCTGTGGATGCATAGAGCAAGTCCACATTTGATTAGAAGCAATTTCTTCTGAATGATTGTGATTCTCCGTAACCTCATTTGTTGCACTATCAGCAGAATCTCCACCAAAAATTAGAAAGCCACCCAATAGGCCAACAATCAACGCAACACCTATGTAAATGATGTTTTTATTCATAATATTTATTTTTTATTTTTTTTACTAATTTTTCTAATGGTCGGTGATGACGTATACCAGAGCAAAAATCCACTCAAAACAGTAATTAAGCCCAAAAGTGAAAATGCTCTTAAAACAATGGTGTTAAAGTTGTCCCTGCCTTCATAATCCATTGTATGTGTCATCCATAAAAAGTCAAACCAGCGCCACGCCCTGTGCCTCACCGTTTGGAATTTTGCATCTGTTATTGAAACGTAGGCTTTCAACGCTTCATCCGTATCATAAGAGATAACATAGGCTGGCAACAATTTTTCACGATATTCGTGATGGTCACCCACTTCACTTATCCGTTGGATATTGGCCACTTTTAAATTCTCCATCATCTGGTTTTTAGCAATGTACAAGGCTTCATCTTGAGAAATAGTCTTTTTCGCTTCGCCAGTTCTCGCATTATACAATTGCTGATTGTTAATCCAATAGTACGGTTCGTTATTGATATCCCTGATTTCTATATCACGAATGCCTTCATTACCTTTAATAAGTGAAGGACTAATAAGGTTGTCAAAGGTTTTTGGCGCATATTCCATATTACGGAATTGGTCGCCGTGAATGTCATCAATGTTTGTCCAACTGAAGTACATCCCGCTAATCGTCCATATCAAGAACTGAATACCTAAGAAAATACCTAAATAGCGATGAACTCTTCTTATTTTTAATGCTGTATGTCTATTTACCATATTACTGATTTACCTTAAAGTTGAATTTTATAGAGACCTTCTCCCAACTCAATGAAATTGCACCTTCATTGTCATTAATCTTGTTCACTTGATATTCCAAGTGTTCGGTAACTTCATCTGAAATGATGGGTTTAACTTTGAAGCGCAAGACATCATCCTTCTCCTCATACTCGTCCTTGCCATGTTGGTCCCAATTTGAATTAAAAATTATGGTCCATTCTTCTTTTGATGGAATAGTAAAAAACCCATATTTACCGGCAGGTAACATTTTACCATCAATAATTAAATCCTTATTAGTTTCTATCCAGGTAGCCATATGTGCACCCGCTTGCCACAACTGGTCATAAGCCAACAACCCACCAAAAATGATTCTATTTCTTACGCCTGGCGACGAATAATCGATATGAATATGGGCATCGCCTATCATTGCCATCGTTGATGTATGTGGGCTCAAAGGTTTCTTTTTATCTGGTTCTGCAGAAGTTTCTGTGGCTTTTTCCTCAACAACTACCTTTTTCACATCTTGTTTGCAAGAGACGATTAGCAAAACGATTAGTAATACAGAAAGGTGGATATTTTTTTTCATAAGATTTTACTTTGTATTTCTTGACGAAGAATGTGTTTTAATAATCTTCCATTTACCATCCATCTTTTTTAAGATTGACGTTGCCACTCCTTTTTTCTTTATCGTTCTACTTTCGCCTTTTTCATCTGGATTGAGCACGATAGTGTAGATGTAGGTTTCAGTAGTAAATGCATAAGGCAAATCTACTTCCGCATCAATTTCATAATCTGAAAATTCAAATTTCTTAAAATGCCCTAATTCTGGTCCTAAATGATGTTCTATGTAGTTTGCATAGGTACCCTCTATACCACCTGATTCAAATACTTCGGAATCCTTGGCAAATAACTCGAACGTACCTTCTGTCGTTAGGTTTTGCAGGGCATCTTTGTATGATTTCATTACTTTTAGAACAGCTTCTTTCTCTGTTCCTGAATCTGCGTTTTGGCTAAACAGTTGGCCTGTGGCAAACATAATTAGCATTAGGATTGTTGTTAGTTTTAGTGTTTTCATAATTTTGGTTTTATAATGTTTTATTTATTGACGTGTATTCTATTTATGTTGGCTATACCAAATACGAGTACCAAAAAGCTTAAAAAAACTTCCATCATCACTAAAAGTTTTCCCGAAATAGTTAATGGTACTACATCACCAAACCCAACCGATGAAAAAGTAATTAAGCTGAAATATATAAACTCGAAAAATTGAGGTATAAATGATCTGTTGAGTGATGTAGTTGATTTAAAATTTTCCGAACTTAAAATATATAATGCTTGGTAGTCTGCTGAAAACGAAAGAACAATCAAAATAATTAACACAGCAAATAATGTTAGAACGTGTGTAAGTTGATGACTTTCGCCTATTATTTTACTTAGCTGTATAAAAGTGAGCCTGACAATAAAAACCGTTTTCACCAAAGCCATACCAACAATTATAAGCGCAAGAAACTGGTTATCAGAATCTAAATCTGCCCATAAAGTATAACTTAATGATAGTGCAGTGATTACACTTGCAGTAAACAATACCTTTTTAAATAGTTGTTTGTAAAACCCTGTACTTTCAGATATTTCTATTATGTTTTCTTCAGCCATTTTTATTTATTTGCTTAACTAAATAATTGAAGTGCCAATGCACCACTAACTATTATAATAAGTATTGTATAGACTATATAATTAATCCATTTATTAGCAACCGATTTTTCAGTTGTTTGTTTGCAACCATCTTTGCAACAATCTTTCATCGTTTTTTTAAATTAAATTTTTATTTCTTCTTTAAATAGCACTTGACAATGAGAGTTAGACTCTATCCATCAATCAAAAAATTGGCCTCCCTCCCATAATCAAGCACTTTTTTATTAGCCTCTCTTTTTCATTTTCCATTTTTACCTGACTAAGGAAGAGAAGTGCTGTTAATCAATTATTAGGGAGAATTTAGTTCCCTTCCTTCTTCAGGCTGCTATTAATTATATCAAATCTTGCTTTTTAAAATTTGTTGTGCCTGACAAGGGAAGGAGTTAACACTAACCATCAACATTTTTTTCCTTCCCGTGACAGGACTTAATGACTATTAATATTTCCTTAAGACTGGAACCGTTCTGTTAACTAATAAACCAGAAAGATTCCAAAACTTAAGGAAGGGGATTATCTAATTAATAGTCTTTTTTACTTTACCACATTTAAGCATCTTACTGCCATAATATGGGTTTCTCACTTGGTCACTGCTACTCAACCAAGAGCTACCACCATCATACATTGGGCAAAACTGCTCGTACAGCGTGTTTTTTGTACCTGTAATTGCTATCAAATCTGACATATCCTTACTTAAGGTTTTAAAATGCTCTCTTTGATGGCCCATATCACTTTTTGCAATATGTTCGGCGTGCTCTGTGGCATCTTCAATTATGTCAGCTAATTCTTTTTGTTCTTCTGCCGTATACTTTGAAGCATCAAAGGCTTTTAGTGAAGCGGCCAATTTAGAGCCTTCTTGGGCTGCCTTTTTGGTATCATCTGCAACCAAGGCATCCTTTAGGTTGAAGTAATCATTTAATATTGCTTCAGCCTTTGTATCACTATTCATATTCATCATTTTACTATGGTCCATTTTACTATGGTCCATTTTCATTTTTTCCTTTTCCTGTGCATTGGTAAAAGAAACTGCTAACAATAGCATTGTTGCGATACTCATTTTTAAATTTTTCATTTTTATTGTTTTTAATTGTTATTGTTTATATACTATCTTTTAATTGTTCTATCCAACGGATTAGTTCCTGTTTTTCAGCTTCAGAAAAGCTTGCGTCTTTATGAATCAAAGTGTAAGAATATAAAGGCATTTCGTCACTTTCAATCTGTTTGATGATTGACCTTAACTTGCTCTTTTTTCTTCTGTTTGATAACGAATCCCATTCATTAAAATTCAATTCAGCCTTGCCTTCTTTTATATGGTCTTCCAGAAACCAAGCAACAGGCTGAACTTGGTTATACCAAGGGTATTGCGTATTATTGCTGTGACAATCATAGCAGGATACCTGTAACTTTTTTTGAATATTCTCTGGCACATTATTGACCAACATAAAATCGGTGGAAGGAACAGAATCACTTTGGTTGCGCGTTGTGGGCATAAATTGAATCCCCACAAACGCTACCAATAACACAATCGCTATGATTTTTACTACTTTCATTTAGTTAATTTCTCGCTGTACTTTACCGCATTTCAACATTTTGTCACCGAAATAAGGGTTTCTAATTTCTTCGTTCATACTAAGCCAAGCACCACCCTTATTGTTATCATACATTGGGCAAAATTGCTCGTATATTTTCATCTCTGTTCCAGTAATGGCAACCATATCTGTTACATCCTTACTTAAAATTTTAAAGTGCTCTCGTTGGTGTGCTATATCACTTTCTGCAATATGTTCTGCGTGTTCTACAGCATCCTCAACAATGTCCTTTAAATCAGATTGCTGGGCATCGGTATATTTTGAAATGTCAAGCTTGCCTAAGGATGTTGCGAGGATTGCACCCAACTCTTTGGCTTTAGCATTATCATCTGCAACCAACGCATTTTTAAGATTAAAGTAGTCCTTTAATACAGCTTGTGAATTACCATCGCCACTCATTGCCATTTCCTTCTTATCTCCATCGTGGTGTTCATCACTATTATCGTGATTCATTTTTGAATGGTCTTCATCAGCACTCATTTCAGAATGGTTCCCATCTGCATTATTTTGTTCATTTTTGTTGTCTTTGCAAGACATTGCTGTTAAGGTTATAAATGCTATTGCAACTATACCTAATGTTGATTTTAATTTGCTCATTTTGTTTTAATTTATGTTTGTGTTTATTTGTATTACTTTTTGAAATGTATTTTATAGTTTTTCAATTACGTTTTCTAGCATTGCAGTTATTTCATTGGCAACCTCATTCAACTTCTCATTCTCCACTGCCTGCATCGATGCCATTGGGTTTACTGCTGCTACTTCAATGGTGCCTGCTTCAATTTCCTGAACTATGACATTGCAAGGCAACATCGTTCCAATTTTATCTTCTGCTTGCAAAGCTTTGTGAGCATAGGGAGGATTGCAAGCCCCTAGAATCCTATACTTTTTGAAGTTTATATCCAGTTTGTTTTTTAAGGTCTCTTTGACGTCAATTTCTGTGAGTATGCCAAAACCTTCGTCTTTCAATCCTTGTGTCACTTTCTCTATGACCTCTTCGAAGGTTCCATTGATTGTTTTATTAAAATAATAGTTCATCTTTTTTTAATTTTTAGTTGTTTAAAATCTTGCTAATAGTCCACCACCCAATCCATATCGGTTATTGTAGTTAGCTTGGATTGAAAAATTGCGCGAAAGAATGTATGCAACCCCTACCAACCATTGTGTTTCGCTTTCAAATGATTTATTATTCTCTAAATCATTGACCCATCCAAAATCTGCTCTGTATTCGTATTCGCCTTCCAAAAAAATTCTTGGAAAAATCAATAATTCTCTGTCCAAACGTATTCTTGGGCGTAGCTGATGGTCCATACTCACATCTACATTAAATCTATAAGGCGTAAAATACTTTACACCAACCAATCCTACGGTATTAAATGTATCGTAAGAATCTGGTGTTGACGTTTCGGTATTTACTCCTGCATAAACACGTACCCAATCGTTCAGATACCTATTATAACTTATTTCGGCTTCAAGGTTTTGGTCGTAATCGAACTCTGCCCTTAATCCAAATTCGTTACGGATATTGCTCGATGTTAATAAGAGTTCATTAAAGTTTGAACCTATACGAGCCAATCCCCACGAATAATAATGGTCTGTCTCATCAACTAGTTTTTGAACCGGATAATCTGCCATTCTTTTGTCCCTTGGTGTGTCATAACTAAATACGCGTGCCATACCACCCATCATATGATACAGTATGTGACAGTGGAAGAACCAATCGCCATACTCTTCGTTATAAAATTCGATAACAACTTTTTGCATAGGCGGCACATTAACAGTATGTTTCAACGGGGAACGTTCTCCATTTTCGTTAATCACCCTAAAGTAATGCCCGTGAAGGTGCATTGGGTGGTGCATCATTGTCAGGTTATTGAGGGTAATTCTTGTTACCTCGCCACCCTTGATTTTTATTTTATCCGTTTCCGATAAGGGTACACCGTTCATACTCCAGACGTAACGCTGCATATTTCCAGTTAGGTTCAATAAAATGTCATTTACCGGTAAATCTGCTTTATATGTGGTGTTTTCTTTTGCCTTTAAAAAATCATAGTTGAAATAGGTCTTTCGGGTGTTGTAATCAAACGAAGAAGTGTCTTTTTGCATCATTTGGTCATTATGGTTCATATGGTCATCCATATTCATTTTATCATTCATTGCGCCATCCTTCGTAGAACTATTATCGTTCATATTCATTTGCCCATCTTTCATATCCATCTTCATCCCGTACTTCTGCATCAAAACTTCGGGTGTGTTTTTCTTTTTGTTGCCTACCATAGAGGGAGCTCCCATTTTCATATCCATTTTAGCCATTTGCTTCATCATTTCCACTTTATCTGGTCTGTCAATTCTTTCTGCGGGATAAAGTGTTCCTTGTCCTATACGTAAAGAGGTGTCCCCAGAACCATCCTGTGCCGTGGCAGTAATTTCTACTGTACCTTCTGGAATGGTGACAATTACATCATAGGTTTCAGCAATACCAAAAAGGAAGCGACTTTTTGATATAGGTTCCACATCTATACCATCACTTGAAACAACCATTGGGTTACCTCCTCCGAAATCCATCCAATAATAAGTAGATGCCGATGCATTGATAAAACGAAGCCTTACTTTTTCACCTGGTAGAAATTCTGGATAGTCTGCTTGTTTTTTACCATTTGTTAAAAATGCAGGGTAGTAGATATCTGCAATATCTGCGCCTTCCATACGGTCTCGCCAAAATTTGAACTGTGCTCCCAGAGCACCTTCTTTAATTACCCTACTCAACGGTACTGCTGTACCCTTTTTAACTTGATACCACTCGTTACCCCTCTTTAAGTTACGTAGTACATTCATTGGTTTTTCATTGGTCCAATCAGACAATACCACTACCAAATCTTTATCATAATCCAATGTTTTTTCTTTAGGCTGAATGATTATGGAGCCATACACACCCTTTTGCTCTTGTAACATTGTGTGTGAATGATACCAATAGGTTCCAGACTGATTGATTGGAATTCTGTATTGGAATGTCTCCCCTGGTTCAATAGGTGGTGTTGTTAAATATGGAACACCGTCATAGAAATTTGGAAGTATTAATCCGTGCCAATGCACTGATGTTTCCTCATCCATTTTATTAGTCACATTGATTATGGCAAGGTCTCCCTCGGTAAATTCCAAGACTGGACCAGGAATTTGGCCGTTTATGGTCATTGCATTGGCCGTTACGCCTCCAAGGGTCATCTCCTTTTGTTCTAGGGTAAGGTTATACTCTTTGACGGGTCGTCCTTCTTCTTTCCTGTCATCACCATTTGTGCCTACCTGGGCAAAAGTGAATGAGGTAAATAATAATAAGGTGATTGTTTTTAGTGTCTTCATAATTAATTACTTAAGTAGTTTATTATTGCTGACTGGATATAATAACTTTTGACCGATTCAATAAGGTTTATTTGAAACTTCAATTGTAATTCTTGTACGTCTAACACGTCATTAAAATTGATAGTACCTGTCTCATAATTTTTTATCAATATTTCTTCGGCATCATTTGCCTGTTTTAAATTATCGGTTTGTACATTAAATTTAATCCTCGTAGCATTTCTGTTATGTTGGGCTTGTGCCAAAAGCGTTTCAAGTTTGTTCAACCTGTCTTCCTTTTGAGATTTAATTTCCAATTGTCTTAATTCATTTTGCTTTGTGACAGATTTATACTTGTTATTAAATATTGGAATTGAGATAGATACCATCGGCATTACAATGTCTTTTCCGTTGTCAACAAAATTCATATCAGGACGTTCAGAAACTGGCACATAATCCAAACCAAAACCTATATTAGGTGCACTTTCTTTTTGGTTTAACAACTCCGATTGTTCAACCGATTCAAATAGCTTATCATACTTTATGAGTTCTGGGTTTAACTGAAGGTTTTCAGTTAAGATTAAAGCATCCTCATCTGGAATAAACATCTCTTCAACTACGGTTACTGCAATATCCTCATCCCGATTTAAAAGATTGTTGAAAGCTGTTTGTTCTGCCAAATAATCTTGCTCCAATACTTCTTTTTGCTGTACAAGTTCATTTTGCCTTATTTGCAGGCGAAGAACATCTACAGCAGATGCCTTACCAACTTCTACTGAAGTTAACGCCAAACGCTCATAGGTTTCTAAAAGCTCAATGTTCTTATCAAGCACTAATTGTTTTGCTCTGATGGCGTATAGCTCGTAATAAGATTGAGAAACTGCAAGTGCAAGTTTTCGCTTTGCAATCGCAATATCTACATATTGAGTTTCTGCCATTGAACTGGCATAATTTTCCCTTGCGGTAATAGTTCCAAACCAAGGCAGCATTTGTGATACCGAAAAGCGAGCACGTTGTGCACCTGTTCGGGTTTCGGGTTCGCTTACAAAATAACCTACTCCCACAACGGTATTTGGCAACCAATCTGCTTCATTAACTTTTTCTTCAGCTATATTATACCGCAATTCAAAAGCTTGAATCTCTGGATTATTCTTCTCAGCTTCCTGAATGTACGTTGTCAAATCTTGTGCATTCGTTTTGGCTAAAGCAAAAAAAGCAAGTACTATTACAATTACATATCTCATTTTGTAGCTCTTTTTAATTGAAATTCGTGTTTCCAGCTAAATAATACTGGTACAACAAATAGGGTTATAAGCGCAATTAACATTCCTCCAAAGGATGGAATTGCCATCGGAATCATAATATCACTACCTCGACCTGTTGATGTGAGTACAGGTAGTAAAGCAAGAATCGTGGTTGCCGTTGTCATTAAACAAGGTCGAATACGTTTTTCTCCTGCTTCGACTACGGATGCTCTAACCCCAGTTTTATCTGTTGGTTTGTTTTTATCAAATGTTTGAGTGAGATAAGTTGCCATTACCACACCATCATCTGTTGCAATACCAAACAGGGCAATAAAGCCCACCCACACAGCTACACTTAAATTTATAGTGTGCATTTGGAACAGGTCTCGCAGGTTTTCTCCGAAAAAACTAAAATTCAGGAACCAATCCTGTCCATAACCCCAAATCATTAAGAACCCACCTGCAAAGGCTACGGCAATACCAGTAAATACCATTAGCGATGTACTTACCGAACGAAACTGAAAATAAAGAATTAGGAATATGATAATGAGAGCTAATGGTACTACAACACTTAAAGTTTTTTCAGCCCTTAATTGGTTCTCATACGTTCCTGTAAATCGGTAGTTGATTCCTTTTGGCACAATTAACTCGCCGTCATCAATCTTTTGCTGAATTAGGGCTTGGGCATTCTCCACTACATCAACCTCTGCATAACCGTCCAGCTTATCAAAAAGCACATAGCCAACTAAAAAAGTGTCCTCACTTTTAATGACCTGAGGCCCTTGTTCGTATCTTATAGTAGCCAACTCACTTAACGGAACTGGACTTCCTTTTTCTACAGGCACATAAATATCTTTTAAATCGTTTGGATTTGCGCGTAATTCCCTTGGGTAGCGTACACGTATACCATAGCGCTCCCTACCTTCTACTGTTTGTGAAAGCACCATACCACCAACAGAAACCTGTATAACTTGCTGTACTTGCTCTATGGTTATGCCATAGCGCGCAAGTCGTTCTCTGTCAATATCTATAAGTAGGTATGGCTTCCCCACAATACGGTCGGCAAAAACTGCTTCATCCTTTACACCCTCTGCTTGTTTTAAGATATCTTCCAATTGTACCCCAAACGCCTCAATTTCTTTTAAATCCTGTCCTTTCACCTTAATGCCCATAGGTGCTCGCATACCAGTCTGTAGCATCACCAAGCGTGTTTCTATGGGTTGTAGCTTTGGTGCTGAAGTAACACCTGGAAGCTTTGTAACCCTTACGATTTCTTTCCAAATATCGTCTGGCGATTCAATTTCAGGTCGCCAATTTCTAAAGTACTCTCCATCGTCATCTGGAATGAGCTGTGAACTTGTCACAGAGAATGGGTCTGTAATTTTTGAGGCTTTATAGTCATCATCTTCTACTTCAATTTCGCTATTAGGGTTGGTTACTAAACTGCCATCCTTTAAAACAAATAAGCCGTCTTCGTTTACCTTAAAGCGTTGTCTTTTGCGATTTTCATTTAAAATATATTCAGATTTATATTGAATAACATTCTCATACATCGATAACGGTGCAGGGTCTAATGCTGATTCTGTACGCCCAGATTTACCGACTACGGTTTCAATTTCTGGAATGCTCGCAACGGCCATATCGAGTTGCTGTAGGACGCGTTTATTTTCCTCCACACCTGCGTGTGGCATTGAAGTGGGCATTAACAGGAATGAACCCTCATTGAGTGAAGGCATAAACTCTTTACCAGTATTACGCATAATCATCACTCCAAAAATTACAATGGCAGTTGGTATCGAAAGAAATAACAGCTTATTGCGCAATGCCCAATTTAAAATTCGAACATAATAATTTCTAAAAAGTGTAAATACACCCAAAAGACCAAAACAGATAAGACCAACGAAGATTAAGTTTATAAGGATACTTCTATCTACTCCCAGTGGTCTCCAATATTCCGCCAATAGGAATATGATAGCAAAAGCCGAAACAAATATATTGATGATGTTGGCGCGTTTTGACGTAATCTTTTCCTTTAGTGAAAGGAAGCCAACAACGCCAAATGCAACTAATATTAATCCAAGCGGATAGCCTAAAATTAAAGATAAAACGCCAAAAACAATCAATGCTCCATTTAGCATATAACTAAAAGAAGTTTTTAAATTTCTCTTTTTAAATAAATAGGCCGCAAATGGTGGAATTAAAAATAGGGCAACAATAAGAGATGCGGTGAGTGCTGCCGTTTTTGTAAATGCCAATGGCCTAAACAATTTCCCTTCTGCACCAATCATAGTAAATACAGGAATGAAACTAATAATAGTGGTCATTACTGCCGTTAAGATGGCGCCAGAAACTTCGGCAGTCGCATTATAAACTACCGTATTCATAGGTAGCTTTTCTTCATTTTCATCAATATGCCGCAAGACATTTTCCGAAAGGATAACGCCCACATCGACCATAGTTCCAATAGCAATTGCAATACCAGATAAGGCGACAATATTTGCATCTACATTGAACAGTTTCATAGAAATAAAGACCATCAAAACCGCAACAGGCAATAATCCGGAAATCAATACGGAAGCCCTTAAATTGAAGACCATTATGATAATCACAAAAATGGTTATCAATATCTCTAAAGTTAGCGCTTCATCAAGTGTGCCCAAGGTTTCTTGGATTAGTTCTGTTCTGTCATAAAAGGGTACGATGGTTAATTGCGAAGTCCTCCCATCGCTTAATGTTTTTGATGGAAGCCCAGAACTTAACTCGTTTATTTTTTCTTTAACATTGTTGATGACTTCCATAGGATTGGCCCCATAACGAGCCACTACAACACCACCAACAACCTCGGCTCCTTCCTTGTCCAATAAGCCTCTTCTTGTAGCAGGACCGTGTGTTACTTTCGCAATATCCTTTATACGGATGGATGTAAAATCTTTTGAAGTAACTACCGCGTTTTCTAAATCAGATAGTTTCTTAATATAACCCAATCCTCTTATAAGGTATTCAGCTTGGTTGATTTCAAGCGTTTGTGCACCAACATCTTTGTTGCTTTGTTTTACTGCTTTTACAACCTCACTCAAGCCTATGTTGTATTGCCGCATTAATTCGGGATTAACATCCACTTGATATTCCAAAACATATCCGCCGATGGAAGCCACTTCGGAAACACCACTCGCCGAAGACAGTGCGTATTTTACGTAGAAATCCTGAATGCTTCGTAATTCCTGTAAATCCCATCCACCTGTAACATTACCATCTTTATCACGTCCCTCAAGGGTGTACCAATATATTTGCCCTAATCCTGTGGCATCGGGACCTAGAGCTGGATTAACGCCTTCTGGTAGAAGTCCGGCTGGTAATGAGTTTAATTTTTCAAGTATTCGGCTTCTGCTCCAATAAAATTCAATATCTTCTTCGAAAATGATATAAATGCTCGAAAACCCGAACATAGATGAACTACGTATTGTTTTAACCCCTGGAATACCAAGAAGCGATGTGGTTAGAGGATAAGTAATTTGATCCTCAATATCTTGAGGGGAACGACCATCCCATTTAGTAAATACAATTTGTTGGTTTTCGCCAATATCTGGTATGGCATCTACGGCAACAGGGTCTCGAGGAAGTGAGCCTGTATTCCATTCAAACGGGGCGTTTACGACTCCCCAAGCAATAAAAAGTGCAAGTAGTAGAACGGCTACTAGCTTGTTCTCGATTAAAAATTTGATGCTTTTATTCAGCATGTGTATTGATTGTTAAACAGTTAAACATTGAATAAGATTCTGATGCAATCAGAAAATTAAACACAACGAAATGACCCCAGAATGGTTATAACCATTAGGATAATCTTTCCGATAGTTATCGGAAACTGTTTAAAATCAAATTAAATACGTCTCGTGCAGTTTTTGTATATCCCGTATGAGAAAGGGAACCGCATAATCTCTAAATGGTACAATGTGTGAATCAAGAGTCTCAAAGAGATTGATATAAGAATGTACAAAAGAGACAACAAAGACTTGTTGCTCAAAATTTAAGGTGTTAAAAGACATCTTCAGGTCGTCCTGACCTTCAACAACTAATTGCTTATCTGAACAGCAGGAATCATCCTGAACTTCACTTTGACAATCATTTTTGGATAGTTGCTTATCCATTCCGCAAGTTTCAACGTGCCCAAATAAAGAAGAATCCACTAAAGTATCGCCACAGTAATGACTATCAATAGTAAAAGAAACTGTTGACAATAGCACGATAAGTGCCAAACAAACGGATGATATTTTATGAAAAACTTTTTTCATTAATGTTGCAAATTTATAAAAAATTTATCTCAATTTGTTTATTTAACAATTTTTTTTTAAATGTTTATTTTGCACGAAACCGCTTAAATATTATTTGCAAATAAAATTCTTTTGCAGCTTCCTTTATATGATATAAATCATAGTTCTGTTGAACTTTTAGAATTATATTTGTACTGATTAATTTTGTTGTTTTTTTGTAAAAAATTGATAATGAAATAATTGAACAGTTGAATTTTATTTTCCAAAATCCTTTAATGTTAATCAAAATTTATTAATTTTTGTGAAATCTTTTTTTACTAAAATACTGTCCTTCTTTTTAGCAGTTTTTATACTGTTTTCCACCACATCCTTTACGGTAAATATGCACTTTTGCTGTAATAAAATGGTGGATTTGGCTTTTTTTAGTAAAGCAGAATCTTGTATGGAGACTGCACAGAAAAAAGATAATAATTCCAAGCAATGTACTACAATACAAGAGAAAGACTGTTGCGATAATAAGACCATCTTGAAAGAAGGAGATGACACCTTCAAGAAGGCCAATACAATTTCAGAGATTGAAACTTTAGTTTTCTTAAACAACTTCGTCTATTCTTATATCAACCTTTTTGAAGGTTTAGAGAAAAACAAAGTTTCTTTTAAGGCTTATAGGCCACCTTTGCTATCCACAGACCTTGTAATCCTCAACGAGTCCTTTTTAATTTGATTTTCTACTTCGCAGGTTAAAATTAATCTGCATTGCCTCTATAGCCAATATTTCACTTCTGGCTAACATTTGTTGTACCCTATTCTCAACAACGCTACACAATATTAATCCTGTTAGGCTAAACCTATCAGACCATTGAGCTAAACTCAATGACAATACATTATATACTATGAACAAACCAAAAGAATTTTGGATTAAGAATATGGTCTGTAACCGCTGCTTAAAAGTAATTAAACAAGAATTACAAGAACTTGAAGTTACAGTGCTTTCCTTGGAATTAGGAAGGTTGCTGGTAGAAGCACAAAAAAAAACGAACAATGAAATTATCGATACCGTTACAAGTGTACTTCACGCCAATAATTTTGAAATTGTTCAGAATGAAGAAGAAATGCTCACAGAAAGAATCAAGATTATTCTAATAGAACAATTGCAAGAGCTACCGTTACATATTAAGGTAAAAACATCTGAACTATTGGCTTCAAGACTTCATAAAGATTACAAGATATTGAGCAGATTGTTTTCAGCAAATCAACAGACAACCATTGAAAAGTACTTTATCAAATTAAAAATAGAAAAAGTCAAAGAGCTCATTCAGCTTAAACAACATTCCTTTTCAGATATAGGATATTTATTGGACTACAGTAGTGTCAACCACCTGTCTAGACAGTTTAAGGAAGTGGTGGGAATGAGTATGACCGATTACAAAAACACAGGAAATTGGAAACGGAATTTCTATGATGAAATTATATAGATATCAACGAAAGTTATGCAGACAAAAGCTTAAGGCAATGGTTAATTTCATCAAATTAAATTAAACAAAATGAAAAAACTACTTATCACATTAGTATTAATTCCCTTTATAGGAATTGCACAAACCTTTGAAAATTTAGACTACATCTCGCCTTTTAGCAATGGCGTCGCTGCCATTAAAAAAGGGAACGAATGGGGTTTTATTGACCCAGAAGGAAATTTAATCGTTGATTTTCGAAATGATTTGGTGGCAACCAAAACAGACAATGCAAGCTACCCTATATTCAGTAACGGAAAATGCCTGATTGCAAACCAAAAAGATGGCGTGCTCTATTATGGCTATATCGATAAAACTGGAAAAACTGTCATCACTCCACAATTCCTCAATGCCAACAACTTTCAATATGGCAAAGCCTTGGTGTTAAAAGTTGAAAAAGAAACCATTGGCTATAATGACATTTTCAAAAAAGACGTGGTAAACTACCATTATTTTGAGCTTGTTATAGATGAGAATGGTAATACCATTGACCATTTAACGCAATTGGCCATTCACGTCTCGCCAAAAGATAAGAATGATAAAAATCCACCTGCCATCACATCAAAATTGATTTCGGAAAATTTGGTGGCAGTTAAAGGTAATAATAAGAAGTGGCGTATAAAAAAAATCTAATAATATTGAAAATACACATAACATATAAGAAATTCAAAAAGATTATAACCTTTTTAAAATCTGCGAATTAATAGTTGATAATCCATTCCCTCAACTATAAACATTTAGATTGTTGGGAATGGGTTTATAAAAATTAAAATAAATGTTTAACTCAAAAAATAAATTATGAAAACACTACTAATTGTTTTATCGGCAGTTGGGCTTTTAAGCTTAAACAGTTGCAAACAAGAAACAAACACTCAGGCACTAATGGAAAACCCTGAAACTCGCACAGAAGTTTTTAATGCCATTTCCAAAAATCACGACTATATGACCGAATTTATGGAAAGTATGCACGACAACCAACACGCAATGCAAATGATGCAGGGCAACAAAAAAATGATGAGCTCAATGATGCAAGGAGAAGGAATGCAAATGATGATGAAAGACAGTACAATGATGCACTCAATGATGGACGGAATGATGAATGACGGCAAAATGATGGGCACTATGATGAAAATGATGCACGAAAAAGGGATGATGAGCGAAGACTGTATGGAATCCTGCTCAAAGATGATGGGCGAAAAAGGAATGGATATGCAGGGTATGGACAAGATGGACGATATGGATAGTCCAACCAAAGGTGAGCATACCGAGCATCATTAATTTTAACTTTTAAAATAAACAACAATGAAAAATAATCACTGGATATGGATGGTCATCGGTTGTGGATTACCATTACTGTTTATCTTTTTTGCACCATCATTAGGTATAGGAAGCAGTTCGTCTCTATTCATCTTCATCCTCTTTATGTTTGCTTGTCACTTATTTATGCCTCACGGTTCACATCGCCACGGTGGGCACAATCATTCACAGAATAGACAAAGAGAAAACGAACACGGTAAAGATGTTTCAAAAACAGAACCAAAAGATGAACACAAAGGGCATCATCACCATTAAATACTAAATGATGAAACAAAAATTTCAAATAAGCGGAATCAGCTGCGGTGGATGTGTATCAAGAGTAAAAAAGACTTTAGAAGAACATCCCAATATAGAAAAAGCAGAGATCTTTTTGGCACCAAAAGGTGCTGCACTTATCACGATGAATGAAGCACTTTCTGTTGCCGAATTACAAAAGCAACTTGATGGGCTCAATGGTTATACAATTACAGAATTAAATTAACAACAACTTAAAACCAAAAATTATGCATTTTTACGAAGGACATTTTGGAGGTATGCACCTAATATGGTGGATTATATGGATTATTTTATTGGCTTGGATATTCTTTAACCCAGCAGATATCCCTTATCAAAAAACAAAGAAGGACAGCCCACTGGATATTCTTAAAAACCGCTTTGCAAAAGGCGAAATATCCAAGGAAGAATTTGAGGAATCAAAAAAGATATTAAAATCAGACAACTAACTCAAAACTTTAAAATTATGTATCGATTAAACGTAAAAAAACTCGGATTTGCTTTCGGTCTTACGGGGGCACTAATTTACTTAGGCTGTATGATAGTTATGTCAACAGCAGGTCGAGAAGCCACTATCGATTTTTTCAACAGCCTATTGCACGGTTTAGATACCACAAGCATTATCAGGATGGATGTGCCACTATGGGAAGCTGGTTTGGGAATAGTACAGATATTCATTTTAGGATGGCTAATAGGTGCCTGTATTGCGGCTTTTTATAATGCGCAAATAAAAGTCAAAAAATAAGAGAGTAAAATAAAATTTATGCAATATGTCTGGTTCATATGGTCTCTTATAATTCTTGCTCTTTGGGCAATAATCTATTTGTCAAAAAAGGGGTATAGAAAAGAAATGCTCAAAATGAGCCTTATTACGATGCCCTTTGGTTTAACAGAACCATTATTTGTACCAGAATATTGGATGCCACCTTCCTTATTCCATTTAGCGGAAAGAACAGGTTTTGATATTGAGAGCCTTATCTTCTCTTTTGCCATTGGCGGAATAGGGACGGTATTGTATAATCTGATATTCAAAAAAGGCTATATAGATATGCCTCATACCGAACGGAGCCACCAAAGACATAAGCTACATATTTATATACTTTTTGTTCCAGCCATTGTATTCGTCATATTTAGTCTTTTCACCACGCTTAACCACATCTATTGTGGCATCATTGCAATGTTTTTTGGTGGTTTGGCAACATTGTACTGTCGCCCAGATTTAAAAGGAAAGATATGGGTTGGAGGAATCTTGTTTACCATACTGTACTTCATTTATTTCGGAAGCATCCTTCCGTTTTATCCGCAATATGTGGAGCTGTACTGGAATCTGGACAACCTGACCCATATTCTTGTTTTGGGAATCCCAATTGAAGAGTTACTGTTCGCTTTCACCTTTGGTATGTATTGGTCTGGATTATATGAACACTTGTATTGGAGAAAACTTATAAAATCGAAAGAAATGTCAACCAACTAAAACATTCAAATTATGAAAATATTATTGGCCATAGATGGTTCAGATTTCAGTAAAGTAGCCATTCACGAACTTATAAAAATGACCCTATCCTCAAATAGTGAAATTCATATTATAAATGTTTATGAAGTTCCGAAAACAACCGGCCTGGGATTGCATACTATGGGCGGCAGGATAGGAAATTACATAGAAGAAATTAGAAGTAACGCTCAAAAATTGGGAAACAAAATCGTTTCAGAAGCTTTCGATAAAATCAAGGCCGAAAACAAGGCACTTTCCATAACCACAAGTGTTGTTAGTGGCCTGCCCAAAAGTACTATTTATGAAAAAGCAGAAGATTGGGGTGCAGATTTAATCGTAGTAGGCTCTCAGGGTCACGGTGCACTTTCACGCTTAGTATTGGGCTCTGTATCCCAATATTTGACCACAAATGCCAAATGTTCAGTACTCATTGCAAGAGATAGAAATAAAAAATGAAAGAAAAGCAAACACATAGCATTCCGTTGGAATCCACCTGTAAGATAACAGATGAAATCTGTCTTCCAGATACTAAATTACCTCGTGTGGTTATCGTTGGTGGAGGATTTGCAGGTTTGGCATTGGTTGAAAAACTGAAACACAAAGAAGTTCAAGTGGTTTTACTCGATAAAAATAACTTCCATCAATTTCAACCTTTATTATATCAAGTGGCAACGAGTGCGTTGGAACCTGATAGCATAGTATTTCCATTTAGAAAACAATTCAATGGTTACAAAAATGTAGTATTTCGTTTGGTCGAAGTAGAAGAAATTCAGCCCTCATTAAACACATTAATAACTTCTAAAGGAAAAGTTCACTATGACTATCTGGTAATTGCTTCAGGTACAACCACCAATTTTTTTGGGATGGATAAAGTAGCAGAAAACAGCTTGGGAATGAAGGATATCCGAGATTCCCTGAACATTCGCCATATGATGTTGCAAAATTTAGAACAGGCTGCCATTACCTGTGATGATGATGAACGGGATGCCCTAACAAATTTTGTAATTGTAGGTGGTGGTCCTGCCGGTGTAGAGATGGCAGGAGCATTGGCTGAATTCTGTAAATACATTCTACCCAAAGATTATCCAGAGTATCCTGCTTCCATTATGAACATTTATTTAATAGAAGCCATTGATGAGTTGTTAAGTACAATGTCTGATAAAGCATCTTCGAAAACCCTCAAATATTTAGAGGATTTAAATGTAAAGGTATTATTAAATGAAGCTGTAAGCAATTATGATGGAAAGGAAGTCACTACCAAAAGTGATAAGACCATATTGGCTAAAAACCTTATCTGGACGGCTGGCGTAAAAGGACAATTCCCAAATGGTATTGATGGAAAACACGTAGTCAGAGGCAACCGTATTAAAACCAATGCCAATTTAAAAGTAGAAGGCTACGAAAATATTTTTGCCATAGGTGATATCGCAGCACTCATTTCCAAAGAAACCCCAAAAGGACATCCACAAGTAGCACAGACCGCTATTCAACAAGGTAAATACCTGGGCGATTCGATATTAAATATCATAAATAACAAATCCATAAAACCTTTCAAATATAAAGATAAAGGTTCCTTAGCAACCGTAGGTAAACGCAAGGCAGTTGCCGATTTGGGCAAATTTAAATTTGCAGGCTATTTCGCCTGGTTGCTGTGGTCCGTTGTTCACTTGATGTCCATAAGTGGATTTAGAAATAGATTGATGGTTGGTTTTAATTGGGCGGTAAGTTATTTCACTTATGAAAAGAGCAACCGCCTGATTATTAGAAACTTTAAACCGAAATCTTCGATTAAAAACAGGGAAAAATAATTTTGAAATGAAAAACACCACAGATAAAAATAATAAGCTTTCCTTATTAGGTTCCATATCTCTTGGTACAGGCGTAATGATTGGTGCTGGCATATTTGTCCTTATGGGGCAAATAGCAGAGTTGGTGGGTGATCTATTTCCCATTGCATTTATTGCAGGTGCTGTTGTGGTGGGTTTTAGCTCATATTCCTATGTCAAGTTTTCAAATGCTTTTCCATCGTCTGGAGGTGTGGTTAAATTCCTTAACAAATCCTATGGACCTGGAACAACAACAGGGTTTTATTCTTTGCTGATGTACGTATCAATGGTAGTTTCCGAAAGTCTGGTGGCGGGCACTTTTGGAGCATATACGTTGAGACTATTTCCCGAGTCCTATGCAGGTTATGCCTCTACCCTGGGTGTTGGGCTAATTGTTGTTGCTTATATAGTGAACATCCTGGGCAATAAGGTTATTGGTGCCACCGCGACATTTACCGCTATTATAAAGGTAGTGGGAATAGCAATTTTAGCTATTGCCGGCCTTGCAATTTCAGGTTTTGCCGATATTACGGGAAACTATATTCCCAAAAATACTGAGACATTACCACAAGGCTTCGGATTTGTGGCCGCTTTGGCGTTATCTATCCTTGCTTATAAAGGCTTTACCACTATCACGAACCAAGGGGACGATATTAAAAACCCGCATAAAAATCTTGGTAGGTCTATCGTGTTTTCCATACTTATCTGCACACTGATATATGTAGCCTTGGCATTAGCTGTTGCGGGAGGTTTAAGCATTCCTGAAATAATCGAAGCTAAAGATTATGCCCTTGCAGCCGCCGCAAAACCTGTTTTTGGGGAATGGGGTTCCTGGATTACCATTGGCATTGCCATTATTGCCACGGTTTCTGGGGTCATTGCCAGTATCTTTTCCTCTTCACGCTTGTTGGCAATGCTCAGCAATATGAAACAGGTGCCTTCTTTAACCAAACTTGGTAGCTTAAAAAATCCAGCACTCATATTTACCGTTTCCCTTGCCATTTTATTGACAATCCTGTTTGATTTAACAAGAATTGCATCCATTGGGGCTATATTTTACCTCGTTATGGATATCGCAATTCATTGGGGGCTTTTCCGCAATCTTAGAAAAGAAGTGGATTTTAAACCAATTATCCCCGTGATTGCCATTATACTGGATGTTGCAGTACTCTCGGCCTTTATTTATATAAAATATCTGAACGATCCTTTGGTTCTTATTGTCGCGGCAATTGGGATTGTTCTAATACTTGTGGCGGAACGCCTTTTTATGATTTCACATACAGACGATGAAGGTAATATGCCGATGGGAATGAAGAATACAAGTGACAAAAACAATAAAACATAATTAATTAAAAACAATTTATATGAAAAATGTAGCAGTTATAGGTTACGGAGTCATTGGAAAAAGAGTGGCCGATGCCATCAACTTACAAGACGATATGAAGCTTTCAGGTGTTTGCGATATCATCAGCGATTGGCGTATTCAAAATGCAGTAAGAAAGAATTACAACATATACGCAGCAACTCAAGATGCAGCTGATAATATGAAATCTGAAGGGATTTCTGTTAAAGGCAATATGCAGGAACTTTTAAAGAAATCAGACCTTGTTGTGGACTGTACGCCTAAAAAGATTGCTGCTCAAAATGTAGCGATTTATAAAGAACAGAATATAAAGTTTATTTTGCACGGTGGCGAAAAACACGAAACCACAGGGCATTCCTTTAGTGCAGAAAATAATTACAAATCCGCTCTAAACTTGAATGCGACAAGAGTAGTTTCGTGTAATACTACGTCTATTTTAAGAACCTTGACCGCTTTAAAAAGAGCCGATTTATTGGATTATGCCAGAGGTACACTTTTAAGAAGAGCTACAGACCCTTGGGAAAGTCATTTAGGTGGTATTATGAATACGATGGTTCCCGAAAAAGATATCCCAAGCCATCAAGGTCCAGATGCTAAAAGTGTTGACCCAGAATTGGATGTCATCACCGCAGCGGTAAAAGTACCCGAAACATTGAGCCATATGCACTACTGGAATGTGAAATTGAAAAAGCAGGCGACAAAGGAAGAAGTGCTAAATGCTTTCAAAACTTCAAGTCGTATTAAACTAATTCGGTATGACCAAGGCTTGGTTTCTAACAACACCATTAAGGAAATGTTTCTGGATATGGGAAGACCTTGGGGCGATATGTATGAAGTTGCTCTTTGGGAAGATATGCTGAAAGTAGATGGCGACGAACTTTTCTATGCTTATATAGTCGATAATCAAGCTATTGTAATCCCGGAAACAATTGATGCTATTAGGGCATTAACTGGAATTGAAACAGATGGTACAAAATCCATAGCCAAAACAAATGAAAGTTTAGGAATCCATTAAATACTATCAAGATGAAAACAGACAAGAATATAGTAGAACTTTTAGGAGAAAAAGCAGACTTCTATTTAGAACACGTTTGTGAAAAAATAACAAAAGATGAGTTACAAACACCAAGCACAAATAGTATAGACAAGGTGTTTGGCAATAGCAACAGAAATTCACAGGTACTTCGTAGCCTTTCCCAATTATACAATCACGGAAATCTGGCAGGAACTGGTTATTTAAGTATCCTTCCTGTTGACCAAGGTATTGAGCATAGCGCGGCCTTTTCATTCTATAAAAACCCAGATTATTTCGACCCAGAGAACATTATAAAACTCGCCCTTGAGGCCGGTTGTAATGGGGTGGCTTCCACGTTTGGGGTTTTGGGTTTGAATGCCCGAAAATATGCCCATAAAATCCCTTTTATCGTTAAGATTAACCACAATGAACTGCTTACCTACCCGAACAAATATGACCAAACACTCTTTGGTAAGGTAAAAACCGCTTGGGATATGGGAGCAATTGCCGTAGGAGCTACGATTTATTTTGGTTCAGCGGAAAGTAACAGACAACTCAAAGAAATAGCAGAGGCTTTTGAAGAAGCTCATAATCTTGGTATGGCTACCATTTTATGGTGCTATACACGAAATGAAGCTTTTAAAACCGATAAAGAAGATTATCACGCATCGGCCGATGTAACCGGACAAGCCAATCATATTGGAGTAACGATACAGGCAGACATCATCAAACAAAAATTACCTACCAATAATTTTGGTTTCAAAGAGATAGGATTTGGAAAATATGATGATGAAATGTATAAAACCCTTACCACAGACCACCCTATTGACCTTTGCAGGTTGCAAGTAGCCAATTGCTATATGGGTAAAATAGGGCTGATTAATTCAGGTGGTGGTTCCAAAGGCAAATCAGATTTGTCCGAAGCTGTAACAACTGCCGTTATCAATAAAAGGGCTGGTGGTTCTGGGCTGATAATGGGAAGAAAAGCATTTCAAAAACCCTTTAGCGAAGGCGTAAGAGTATTACAATCCGTTCAGGAAGTGTATCTGGATAATAAAATTAATATAGCATAATCAACAGAATGTTTGACACAGAGATAAAATCATTAAAATCACTTAACCACTACCTCCTTAAACTGGTAGAAAGCCGTCTATGGCTTAAAGTAATCATTGCCTTGTTTTTAGGTGTTGGATTTGGTCTGCTATTGAGCCCACAAAATGGATGGATTTCTAAAGAAACAGCAGATATCGCGGGGAATTGGCTGGCATTGCCTGGTGTCCTGTTTCTGAAACTGGTTCAAATGATTATGATTCCGTTGATTGTGGCTTCCATCATTACTGGAATAGCAAGTAATGATAAGGACAATCTAAAAAAATTAGGTGGTGGGGTTTTGTTATATTTTCTAGGTACTACGATAGTTTCGGTAAGTTTGGGTGTCATACTATCTCAACTTTTTAGACCTGGTCGCTTTTTACATCAACAGGCTCTAGCTGAACATAATGAAATTACAGCTGTTCCAACGGAAAATCCAGAGCTTTCCTTCGGAATTGAAACGATTCCTGATGCCATCTCAAACTTACTTCCCGAAAACCCGTTGGCATCTATGGTAAGTGGTGAAATGTTAAGCATTGTAATTTTCACAATCATTATTGGTGTAGCTGTGCTATCACTTGAAAATGCCTTACTGCGCCCAGTGAAGCTGCTTCTAAGTGCCATTCAGGAAGTCTGTATGACAGTAGTAAAATGGTCAATGCTTCTTGTGCCTATTGCTGTTTTCGGACTTATGGCGCAGCTCACCTCTAGCGTTGGTTTGAGTTCTCTATCTGGCCTCACCTACTATGTGGGTGTCGTCTTGCTCGGTCTGTTATTCTTAGTGATTTTCTATTTAGGGCTAATTGTGCTTCTTGGAAAATCAAACCCTATGCATTTCCTGAAAAAAATAAGGGATGTTCAGCTATTGGCTTTTTCAACCACAAGCTCTGCCGCTGTGATGCCACTTTCTCTTCAAACAGCCGAAGAAAAACTAAAGGTGGACAAGACCATTAGCAATTTTATCATTCCCATTGGCGCAACCGTCAATATGGATGGTACTGCACTCTATCAAACGATAACAACCCTTTTTATAGCCCAAGCCTATGGACTGGAAATGAGTTTGCTCAATATTATTGTGGTCATTGTAACTATCGTTGCTGCTTCAATCGGCACACCTGCCATTCCCGGAGGTGGTGTGGTGATACTCGCTTCTGTTTTGGGAAGTGTCGGTATTCCAGCCGAAGGCATCATCATTATCATTGGTGTAGAAAGATTGTTGGGAATGTTCAGGACTGCTGTAAACGTAACGGGTGACCTTACAGCTTGTATGGTTTTTAATAGGTTGTATGGTATAAAAAATACTGAAATTCTTAAAAAAGAAGCTTTATAACTATGGATAGTACTATAAAACATATAGGTGTATTTACCTCTGGAGGTGATAGTCCAGGGATGAATGCAGCCTTGTACGCCATTACAAAAACGGCTGAAGTAAATGGTATAAACGTAAGCGGCTTTCGAAAAGGATATGAAGGATTGATAGACGGTGACTTGGTTCAATTAAAATCACACGAATTACAAAAACTGACCCAAAAGGGTGGCACTATCCTTAAGACAGCCCGAAGCAAACGTTTTCTCGAACTGGAAGGTCGAAAAAAAGCCTTGCAAACTCTAAATGTAAACAAAATAGACGCTTTAATTGCCATTGGTGGTGATGGTACATTTAAAGGATTACTTGCTTTTTCAGAGATATGCGATATCCCATTCATAGGGATTCCCGGAACTATTGATAACGATATTTCGGGTACGGATTACACCCTTGGTTTTGATTCCGCAGTTAACACAGCCATTGAAAATATTGATAAAATAAGGGATACTGCCGAATCCCATAACCGTGTGTTCATTGTTGAAGTAATGGGAAGGGATTCGGGTTACATCGGTATTCATTCTGGATTGATGGTTGGCGCTGATGCCATACTCATCCCAGAGAGCGATACCGACTTTATTAACCTTTTAGATAAAGTGAAAAATTACGATAGCGAAGATGCTTTTCTTGTCGTGGTTTCAGAAGGCGATGAAATAGGTGCCGAACTTGTTTCTTCAAAAATAAAGGAAGTCAACCCCAATGTCGATTTACGGATTACGAAGCTTGGGCACGTCCAGCGAGGTGGAAATCCGTCAGCTTTAGATAGAATGTTAGGCATTAGACTTGGAGTGGCGGCTGTGAAAACACTTTTACAAGGTAAAAAAAATGTAATGGTAGGAGTCTTAAATAATCAATTGCATCTAACCCCTTTTGAAGTGGTGGTCAAGCAACATCAAGTAGATAATGAATTGTATGAACTTTTAGAATTATTTGGAAAGTAAGAAATGATAGAAGCCTTTAAAAATATCAACCCTTTCATCCTTGGATTGCTCATCAGTCTGGGCATTGGCCTTATTCTTGGGCTGGAACGTGAATATGATAAATTGAAGGAAGAACAAGGCTTTGCAGGTATAAGAACCTTCCCAATTGTTGCCATTATTGGTTTTATATTGGGAAATCTTTCCCCAACCTATACACCTTGGTTGGTCATTATCATTGCGGCAGCATTTCTTTTGTTTCTGTCTTTGAGTCATCTTTCCATAGTACAAAAGCATATTATGACTGGTATTACCACCAATATGGCCTTGTTCGCTACGCTAATTTTGGGTGTTATGGTTGCCAATCATTTGCATAAGGAAGCAGTTGCGACCGCAGTAGTCGTGGTTACGCTGTTATCATTGAAAACGACCTTTAATACATTCATTAAGAATATTACTTCTGAAGAGCTCTTTGCTTTTATTAAGTTTTCAATTATTGCGCTTCTTATTTTGCCTTTCTTACCAAATCAAGATTATGGTCCAGAGGGATTACTTAACCCTTTTGAGATTGGAGCGATAATAGTGATAGTGTCATTTCTGAATTTCATTGGTTACTTTCTTGTAAAATATGTAGGTTCTAAACGTGGTATTCTGCTCACTGCTATTTTAGGCGGATTGATTTCAAGTACCGCAGTAGCTTGGATATATGCTTCGCGAAGTAAGGAATCGCCAGAACTTTCAAAAGAATATGCTGCGGGTATCATTATAGCTTCCGCAATTATGTTTCCCAGACTTGCGATTCTGGCCTATATTTTCAATAGTGCCATACTTTTAAATTTAGTCATTCCATTTACTATTCTTACCCTTATCTGCTTGATAAGCGCACTCTTATTCATCAAAAAGAATACAGATGTCACAAAAACAGCTATCAATCTGGGTAATCCGCTCAATATTTGGAACGCCCTTGGGTTTGGTGGTATTTATGTGGTCATCCTGTTTGCAGTTTTTTATGGAAATCAATTTTTTGGCGAAAGCGGTTTATACTATTCAGCCCTAATTGCAGGATTGGCAGATACGGATGCAATAACTATTAGTATGGCAAAATTTGGGTCATTGGAAGAAAAACTCACGCTGGCCACCAATGTCATTATAACAGCAACCATAAGCAATATGATTGTAAAACTTGGTATTACCTATTTCAAAGGTTCTAAAAAGACCGGGAAACTCGTGATGCTAATTTTTGGAACTGTTGTCATCGTAGGGTTAGTATATATTTTAATACAGTTAGGAAATTAAAAAAAGTGAAATGAAAACAACAGTATTCAGCACGCATAAGTTTGAAGAGCCGTATCTCGTAAAAGCGAATGATGGCAAGCATCAATTAAAGCTGCTTGAGAGTCGTTTAACTCAAGAAACTGCTATTCTCGCAACGGGTTCTAAAGCAGTAAGTCTATTTACGGGCGATGATGCCTCGGCACACATTCTTGAAAAATTCAATGCTTTTGGCATAAAATATATTGCTCTGCGTTCAGCAGGATTCAATCACGTGGATTTAGCAAAAGCAGCTGAACTGGATATGAAGGTGGCACGTGTTCCAGCCTATTCCCCTTATGCCATTGCAGAGCATACAATGGCGCTCATACTTGCATTAAACCGAAAATTGATTAAAGCACACAACAGGGTTCGTGACCAGAATTTCTCATTGAACGGTCTTACCGGTTTCGACCTCAATGGAAAAACCGTCGGCGTTATCGGGACTGGAAAAATTGGGTCTGTATTGGTAAAAATACTACACGGTTTTGGTTGTAAAATACTTGTTCAGGATGTCATTGAGGATGAAAATTTAATCAAGTTTTACAATGTAATCTATACCAATTGTGAAACTATTTGTAAGCAGTCCGATATCATAAGCTTACACGTACCACTAACGTCTTCAACGAAACACTTGATTGATGCAAAACATATTTCATTAATGAAGCAAGGCGTAATGCTTATCAATACAAGTCGTGGTGGATTGGTCGATACCAAAGCTGTTATCGAAGGATTGAAAACTAAAAAAATTGGGTATTTCGGAATAGATGTGTATGAGGAAGAAGAAGGATTGTTCTTTGAAGACCATTCCGATGACATTTTGCAAGACGATGTCATTGCACGCTTAATGACTTTTAATAATGTTTTAATTACCAGTCATCAGGCCTTTTTAACCGAAACTGCATTGACAAATATTGCTGAAACCACAATATATAATCTGGATTGTTTTGAAAAAGGCAAAGTTTCAGGAAACGAAGTTTCTTGATTAAGAAGCAAAAAATAGTAGTAACACTTAAATCTTAAAATTATGAAACGAGTAAAAAATAAAGTAGCCATTGTCACAGGAGGAGCATCTGGTTTGGGAAAATCAAGTGCTAAACTATTGGCACGAGAAGGAGCAAAAATAGTCGTGTCCGATATAGACGAAGAAGGTGGTAAAAAAGTAGTTCAACAAATAAAAGAAGACGGTGGTGAGGCCATATTCATTAAACAAGATGTTGCCAAAGAAGATGAATGGAAAAACGTTATTGAAACTACCCTTGAAACTTATGGGAAATTACACATTTTAGCAAATTCTGCTGGAATAGGGCTCGGAGGAACAGTTGAAGATGTAACCCTTGAAGATTGGAAAAACCTTATAGATATAAACCTAAATGGCACTTTTTTAGGCACCAAATATGGTATAAAAGGTATGAGGAAAACAGATGAAGGTGGTTCCATCATTAACTTCTCTTCCATTGAAGGACTTATCGGTGACCCCAATTTACCTGCGTATAACGCAAGTAAAGGCGGTGTTACCATTTTCACTAAATCTGCCGCCCTACATTGTGCTAAACAAGGCTATGGCATCCGTATCAATTCTATCCATCCTGCTTATATCTGGACCCCAATGGTAGAGAATTTTCTCAAGGCTCAAGGTGACGTAGAAGAAGGCAAAAAACAATTGGAAAGTTTACATCCAATTGGTCATTTGGGAGAACCTGACGATATAGGGTACGGAGTTGTATATCTGGCCTCTGATGAATCCAAATTTATGACCGGTTCCGAACTGGTTATCGATGGTGGCTATACCGCCCAATAAGAAAAACAATAAAACTAAAATTATGAAAAACATACTCGTACCTACCGATTTCTCGAAAAACTGCACTAAAGCAGCAAATCTTGGTATCGAAATAGCCAAACTATACGATGCAGAGATACACTTTTTACATCAAATGACTACCCCTGTTGATTGGGTAAAACTGGATAAACAAAAAGAAAAAAGGTATCCCGAAACTTTAAAGGAAATTGGAGTCGTTAAATCAAAATTGCGGGAACTGGAAAAAAAGGCTGAGCACGAAGGTCTTAAATGTCGAACTTTTCTTCAATTTGATTCGGGACAGAAAGATATTTTAGAACATTCTGGTCATTTCCATCACGATTTCATCGTTACCGGCAGCAGTGGAACCAAAGGTGTCATTAGAGAAATTACGGGTAGTAATGTTGAAAAAATAGTTCGAAAAGCCAATGCACCCATTATCGTTGTCAAAGAAGAGGATGTAACGTTTCCCTTCAAGGACATTCTATTTGTTTCTTCTTTTGAAGAGGATGTCACGCATCCATTTCAAGAAATCTTGTCAATAGCCAAAAAATGCGATGCTAAAATCCATTTGTTACGAGTAAACACAGAAACTGACTTTAATAGCATAGAGCTTGGCTTAAATCCTGTAAAGGAATTTCTTGAAAAATTCCCCAATCTGAAGAACTTCTCAATGAGCGTCCATAATGAGTCTTCCGTAGAGGCAGGCATCAATACATTTTTAAAACATCAGCCCGCAGATTTAATTGCAATGAGCACCCACGGAAAAACGGGATTTTTGAGCCTATTTTCAAAAAGTATTGCCGAAGGTGTTACAAACCATTCTTCTCTACCTGTAATGACCATACATATTAAAAAATGAAAAATCCAATCAACATAGTAAAGTATTCAGGTGATGTGGTAGCCTTTGATGTAGATAAGCTTATCAATTCCTTAAGGCGTTCACAAGCGAGCGAAGAATTAATTCAGCAAATAGTTGAACAAGTCGAAGGTCAACTCTATGATGGAATTACCACAAAAAAAATCTATCAGATGGCATTTAAAATGCTTAAGCGTAAATCTCGTGTAAGTGCCTCAAAATACAAGCTAAAAAAAGCGATAATGGAATTAGGGCCATCAGGATTTCCTTTTGAAAAATTTGTTGGTAAGATTTTAGAGATGGAAGGCTTTAGCACAAATGTGGGAGTTATTGTTCAAGGTAATTGTGTACAGCACGAAGTTGATGTTATCGCCCAAAAAGAAAACAAACACTATATGATTGAATGCAAATACCATAGCGACCAAGGCAGATTTTGTAATGTAAAAATCCCATTATATATCCATTCACGGTTTTTGGACGTAGAAAAGCAATGGGAACACCAAAAAGGTCACGAGGCTAAACTTCATAAAGGAGCTGTGTACACCAATACGCGTTTCACAACCGATGCCATTCAGTACGGGAAATGTGTTGGAATGCTTTTAAGCAGTTGGGATTATCCAAGAGGAAATGGTCTCAAGGACAGAATAGATAAATCTGGGCTACATCCCTTAACCGCTTTAACAACACTTACTAAAGCTGAAAAAACAAAATTATTAGATGAAGGCATCGTACTCTGTAAAGAGCTTCACGAAACCCCAAAAATTTTAGAACAAGTAGGAGTGCCAAAATCAAGACACAAAAAGGTTCTCGAAGATTCAAGAGAATTATGTGGAATTCATTAGAGCACTACTTAAATTTTTAATCTAAATAAATAGGACAAATGAAAACAGAAGAACTGAAAGAACAGAACCGTATAGATTTAGAGCCATTTTACCAAGCATTGGAAGATGATTCTAAACTACTTGAAGAAGCCCTCGAAATATTATTGGGTATGGTACACTTCGAGCCTAAATCCGTAAAGAAGTTGGCACTCGTAATAAAAGAGGATTCCCGCAATCTATATAACGAAATAGCGGAATTGAGCAAATCGAACCAAGACAAAGGAAATACGCCTTCCTGTTGTGGTGGACATTAATAAATACTATAACGATGAAAAACAAAAAAATAAACATCCACTTTTTGGGAGCGGCAGGCACCGTGACTGGCTCAAAATATTTGGTGGATACAGGAGATAGAAAGATACTTATAGACTGTGGCCTCTTCCAAGGGTTAAAGGAATTACGCCTTAAAAACTGGGAGTACCCACCTGTTAATGTAGGTGATATTGATGCTGTTTTGCTTACCCACGGTCATATGGACCATACAGGTTATTTACCCAGATTGGTAAAACAAGGCTTCAATGGTCCCATTTATGGTACGAATCCTACTTTGGACATTGCAAAAATCATTTTGAATGATAGTGCAAAAATACAGGAGCAAGAAGCCGAACGTGCCAATAAGGAAGGCTATTCCAAACATAGTCCCGCAGAACCATTATACGATTTAAAGGATGTAGAAAAAACTATCCCACACTTTAAAGGAATTCCACAATCACAATGGATTCCGTTATTTGATGGTATTAGGGCTCGCTTCCAATACAACGGACATATTCTGGGTGCAACCTATATTGAGTTGGATGTGCACGGAAAACGTTTTGTCTTTTCAGGAGACATTGGTAGAACCAATGATTTATTGCTCTATCCACCCCTTAAACCAAAAAAAGCGGATGTGCTTTTCATTGAATCCACTTATGGTGGAAGGTTTCATCCCGATGAAATAGAAGCACTTCCACATATTGAAAAATTAGTAAATGATACCATCAACAGAGATGGTAGCTTATTTGTCCCAAGCTTTTCGGTAGAACGTGCCCAGCTAATGATGCTCATCTTTTGGAAATTATTGAAAGAAAAGAAAATCCCCAGAGTACAAATGATTATGGACAGCCCGATGGGTGCCAACGTATTGGAACTGTTTCATAGAACTCGGGATTGGCACAGATTGGAAGACAACGAATGTGACGAAATGTGCTCACACTTTACAGTTGTTAGCAGTTATCGTGAAACAATGGAATTAAGAACAGATTACAAACCAAAAATCGTGATTGCAGGAAGCGGAATGCTCACAGGGGGAAGAATGCTAAACTATCTTGAAACACAGGCACAAAATCCAAATAACACCTTACTTTTTGTAGGCTATCAAGCTGAAGGCACTCGTGGCAGAAAATTATTGGAAGGTGAAAAAGAACTAAAAGTATATGGAAAATGGGTGCCGTTTAAAATGCAAGTAGTAGAAATTGAAGGGCTTTCGGCACACGCAGACCACGCAGAACTTATGGACTGGATGGATAAGATAAAAAACAAACCCGAACGTATTTTCATTGTACACGGTGAAAAAGAGAGTGCAGAAGCATTGCAAAAAGGCATCAAGGAAACCTATGGGTGGGATGCAGAAATTCCGCAATTATACACCATCGAAGAAATAGAATAAATCGAAAAATCACAACAACCAATAAAATATGGACACACACTCAAACATATTAAAATATAAACATCTCGGAATCTATACCCAAAACGAAAATGTAGTGTATATGCGCGAAGATTGCCACGTCTGTATTTCAGAAGGGTTTGAGGCACTTACCCGAATAAGAATATCCAATGCAAATACATCAATCGTAGCAAGTCTTAATGTCCTGAATTCTGATATTCTGTTGCCTAATGAAATCGGACTATCAGATGCTGCCGCGAAAAAACTCAATGTTTCCCCAAACGATACATTATATGTTTCCCATTTAGAGCCTATTGAATCCTTAAGCCACGTCAGGGCAAAAATCTATAACAAAAAACTGGATTATAAGGCCTATAACAACATCATAACCGATATCGTGGAAGGCGATTATTCCAACATCCACCTTTCGGCATTTATTACTGCCTGTGCTGGCGACCGAATGGATATTGATGAAATATCCGACCTAACGAAAGCAATGATTGCTTCCGGAAAGCAACTGAACTGGAACAAGGATATCGTGGTCGACAAACATTGTATTGGCGGATTGCCTGGCAATAGGACAACACCATTGGTAGTTGCCATTGTTGCCGCGTATGGGCTTACTATGCCAAAAACATCCTCACGGGCAATCACTTCGCCAGCAGGCACAGCAGATACAATGGAAGTACTGACCAATGTTACGCTCTCTTCCGAGGAAATAAAGACCGTAGTAGAAAAAGAAGGCGGATGTTTTGTTTGGGGCGGTACAGCGCAGTTAAGTCCTGCCGATGATGTGCTCATTAAAATTGAAAAAGCCTTGGATATTGATAGCGAAGGTCAGCTCATCGCTTCAGTACTCTCTAAAAAGGCAGCAGCTGGTTCTACTCACGTGGTCATTGATATTCCCGTGGGAGAAACCGCCAAGGTTCGCAGTACCGAAATGGCAGAAAAACTAAAAAATCATATGGAAACCGTTGGAACTGCTGTTGGGTTGAATGTAAAAGTTGTAGTTACGGATGGCACGCAGCCTGTTGGAAGGGGTATCGGTCCAACTTTAGAAGCCATAGATATATTAAAAGTTTTGAAAAATGAGGAAGATGCACCTAAAGACTTAACAGAAAGAGCATTGCTTTTAGCTACTGAACTATTAGAACTTTCTGGAAAAGTAGAAAAAGGAAAGGGACAGGAAACCGCACATAAAATTCTCAAATCTGGAAAAGCATATGAAAAATTCGTAGCCATTTGTAAGGCGCAAGGTCAATTTTCAAAACCAGTTTTAGCACCTTATAAAATTGAAATTAAAGCTGAAAAGTCAGGCGTTTTGCAACGAATTGATAACCGTAAAATTGCAAAACTTGCCAAGCTTTCTGGAGCACCACAATCTAAATCGGCAGGGATTCTTCTAAATGTGCATTTGGGAGAACAAATCGAAGAGAACCAACTGCTTTATACCATATATGCTGAATCCAAAGGTGAACTTAATTATGCCTTGGAATATGAAAACAACCATAACGACATCATAACTATAAATTAAAGAACATACTATGAAAACAATATTATTCAGTCTTCCCGGAAATGAAGAACTCACAGAACTAATGGCTACAAAAATGGATGCTGAAGTGGGTCAAGCCACATTAAGGAAATTCCCTGACGGGGAATCATACACGCGCATATTGTCTGATGTTAAAGATAAATGTGTGGTACTGGTATGCACCTTGCACGAACCGGACGAAAAACTGTTGTCACTATATTTTTTAAGCCACACAGCCAAATCATTAGGAGCTATGTGTACCTGTTTGGTAGCACCCTATTTGGCGTATATGCGGCAGGACAAAGTATTTAATGAAGGAGAAGGAGTGACTTCCGGTTTCTTCGGAAAATTGATTTCTGGTTTCGCCGATAGCATTACCACAGTTGACCCTCACTTGCACAGAATTAGTTCGTTGGGAGAAGTGTATCAAATTCCAAATAAAGTGATTCACGCTGCCGACGCAATTTCAGAATGGATTAAAGAAAATATCGAAAACCCGGTACTTATCGGACCTGATTCTGAAAGTGAACAATGGGTATCAGAAGTCGCCAAAAATGCAGGAGCACCATTTACGGTATTACAAAAGGTGCGTCACGGTGACCGTGATGTAGAAGTCTCTGTTCCCGATGTGGATATATATAAAGATGCTACACCCATTTTGGTAGATGATATTATTTCCACAGCCCGAACAATGATTGAAACCGTACAACATCTTAAAAAAGCAGGAATGAAACCACCTATTTGTGTAGGCATTCACGCCGTTTTTTCAGGAAACGCCTATCAAGATTTATTGGATTCCGGAGTAGAAAAAATAGTGACTTGTAATACCATCCCACACTCTTCAAATGGAATAGATTTAAGTGATATTATGGCAAAAGAGGTAAAAAAATTAATGCACCATATATGAGAAAACAAGGCTTAATAGTACTAATCACTTTATTCAGCATCACAATGACTGGACAAACTGAAATGCTCATTGGGCAGATTTCAGGCAGAGTTGTTATTCGGGAAAACTTTGATGAAAATGGTTCTTTTTTAAATAAACAAACTTTCAAAGCCAGTGAAACAATAAAGAAAAATGGATACTATGAAATTGAGGTAGTTACGGAATTGTTTGATAAAGACAAAAAATTGACCGATAAATACACCACAACCTATCGTTGCAAGCCTGATGAAGCAAGTATAATGGTAATGGCTTTCCCGTTTTCCAGCCCAAAATCAAAGGAGACCGAAATTAATACCACCTCTAAAAAATTTAAAGACCTCTATGATTTGGACAATCTTGAAGATATAGAATTAGAAATGAGTTTTGATTCGGGCTTGTTGAATTTTTTTGGCTCAAAAAGTACCATAAAAATTTACGACCGAAAATTTAATAATAGCGAAAATAATATTAATTCAAAAATTAACATTAAGGCCTATGCCTTGGGAATTCGCATTAAGCAACTCAATTATACTGTTAACGAGAAATTAAATGCACAAGGTCTATTGACCTTTCAAAAATTTACCGAAGAAGACAACAGTTATTTTACAATGACTTATAAATAAAAATAAATGAAAAATTATAACACCCTTTCAGAAGCTATTAACGATTTGCAGACAAACGAATACCCTTATGATTTCAACTTAAAACCTGAATGTCTGGAATGTGCTTCCCTGAAAATTGAGATTCGACCAGAAGATTTTAAAGTGGATAAAATATATCGCTTTGAAGGAATGAGCAGTACCGATGATAACAGCATTTTATATGCAATATCTTCCAAAAAAGAGCTTAAAGGTCTTTTAGTAGATGCTTATGGCGTCTATGCCGAAAACATATCGGAAGCAATGAGAAAAAAATTACGATAACACTTAAACAAGACAATAATGGAAAATCACGAACACCACAATCACGAAGAAATGGACCATTCAAAAATGGACCACTCTAAGAAAAAACAAAAAAAAGCAGACCATTCTAAAATGAATCATGGAGATGGAGACCATTCAGGTCACAATCCGGGACACGGTCAAATGGGTCACGACCATCATAAAATGATGATTGCAGACTTTAGAAAACGGTTTTGGGTAACACTTGTGCTTACCATTCCCATATTGTTTTTCTCGCCAATGATTCAGGAATTTTTTGGTTATGAATTTTTACTTCCAGGAAATCCATATATCCTTTTTGCACTTTCCACTGTTGTATATTTTTATGGTGGTTGGCCATTTTTAAAAGGGTTTTGGTCTGAAGTCAAAAAAGGTGCACCAGGAATGATGACTTTGATTTCTATGGCAATTTCTGTAGCATATTTTTATAGTACTGCTACCGTTTTTGGTTTAAGAGGTGAAGACTTTTTCTGGGAACTATCAACACTTATATCCATAATGTTGCTTGGCCATTGGATAGAAATGAAAAGTGTGTTAGGTGCGTCAAAAGCCTTACAGTTGTTGGTGAGTATGATGCCTGCAGAAGCGCATAGGGTAAAAGGCGACACCATAGAAGACATCCCTCTCGAAGATTTACTGAAGGATGATGTGATTTTGGTAAAACCAGGTGAAAAAGTTCCGGCTGACGGAATAATAGTAGACGGTTCCAGTTACCTAAATGAATCTATGCTCACAGGTGAATCTAAACCTGTAAAAAAAGATGAAAACGATAAGGTTATTGGTGGTTCGGTAAATGGCAATAGTACCTTAAAAGTAAAAGTTGAACATACTGGAAAGGATAGCTATCTCAACAAGGTTATCAAAATGGTTGAAGAAGCACAAAAAACCAAATCCAAGATGCAAAACCTTTCAGATAGGGCTGCAAAATGGTTAACCTATATCGCTTTGGCTATTGGTTTTGGAACATTAGCAGTATGGTTGATTTTAGGCTTTCCGTTTGTCTATGCTTTAGAAAGAATGGTTACCGTTATGGTTATTGCTTGTCCACACGCATTAGGGCTTGCTATTCCATTGGTGGTTGCGATTTCTACGGCAGTATCTGCTCAAAATGGATTGCTTATTCGAAATAGAACTGCGTTTGAAGAGTCCAGAAAAATTTCAGCTTTGCTTTTTGATAAAACAGGAACACTAACCAAAGGTGATTTTGGTGTCACTCGAATCGAGTCTGTTAACGAGACTTATTCAACAGAGGAAATTTTAAGACTTTCAAGTGCATTGGAACAAAGTTCTGAACATCCAATAGCTGTTGGGATTATTAAAAAAGTAAAAGAAGATAACATAACCATTCCAAAACCTGAAAACTTTAATGCAATTACAGGTAAGGGTGTAGAGGCAAATGTTGAAGGCAAAGAAGTTAAGGTAGTAAGTCCTGGCTATTTAAGAGATGAAAAAATAGACATCCCAAAAGACGCTTATAGTGATGCCGCTGAAACTGTCGTGTTTGTATTAATTGATGGGAAACTGGCAGGTTACATTGCGCTTGCTGATGAAATAAGACCGGAATCTGCCGAGGCAATCAAAATATTTAAAAAGAATAACATTAAAGTTCTAATGGCAACTGGCGATAATGAAAAAACCGCTAAGGCTGTGAGTGAAAAACTTGGATTGGATGGTTACTACGCCGAGGTATTGCCACATCAAAAAGTTGAAATTGTAGAAGAGTTACAGAACAAAGGTGATTTTGTAGCTATGACGGGTGATGGTGTTAATGATGCGCCCGCTCTCGCAAAAGCCGATGTAGGAATTGCAGTAGGCTCAGGTACAGATGTAGCAGCTGAAACTGCCGATATTATTCTGGTCAACAGTAATCCACAGGATATTGCCAATTTAATTCTCTTTGGGAAAGCCACCTACAATAAAATGATTCAGAATTTGATTTGGGCTACAGGATATAATGTCGTGGCTATTCCTTTAGCAGCCGGTGTATTATATTCTTCAGGTTTTGTTTTAGGTCCTGCGGTTGGTGCGGTATTTATGAGCTTAAGTACTATTATAGTAGCTATTAATGCGCAATTATTAAAGCGAAAAATCGGTAAAAAATAAATGGACAAAAAAGAAAAACTCAACAGGATATCTTTAATCCTGTTGAGTTTATTTGTAGTGATGTTGGGTTATGGTATTTTATTGCCAACCCTTCCCTACTATACCGAAAGATTAGCTTTAGGAGATAACCTAGATACTGATTCGATTAACTTTCATATTGGTTTTTTGACCAGTATTTATCCGCTCTTCCAGCTTCTTTTCGTTGTACTCTGGGGCAGGCTATCCGATAAATACGGCCGTAAACCCATTATCATTGTTGGGCTAATCGGCTTTGTAATTATGCAATTACTTACCGGTCTTGCTACATCATTGACGATGCTATATGTTGCTCGCATCTTTGGTGGTATTTTCACGTCATCAGTTATTCCAGTTAGCAACGCATATTTGAGCGACATTACTTCTGAAAAACGAAGAACAAAAATAATGGGTTGGTCGGGTGTTGCCATTAGCTCTGGTGTTATTTTTGGCCCTGTCATTGGTGGCTTTCTGTCTCAAACTGACCTTCATTTAAAATATACGATAGGTCTGCTGCATTTAGACCGATTTTCAGTACCCTTTTTGTTTGCCGCTCTTCTAGGACTTATAGTCTTATTTGTAGTAGCAAAATGGTTAAAAAACACCACTCGCGTACATACGTTCACAACACAAAAAGCGAGCTTGCGATTCACATTTACCAAATATTTTGTCGTATTACTGGGTCTGTCGTTTGTCATCCAATTTGTAGTAACGCTGTTTGAAACTGTCTTTTCAATATATGGGAAAGATGAATTAGGATTTAACAGTAACCAAATAGGTATTGGTTTTATGCTATGTGGTTCAATAATGGCTGTTTTACAACCTTTGTTCGCTACTTACGGAGAGAAGTTTTTATCCACAAAGAAACAAATTGCATTAGGGTTGTTTATATCTGGATTATCCTTAATTGTCTTTCCCTTTTTTAAGAATGAATACTTGGTATATGTGTTAATCGTTGTTTTCGCTGCTGGAGGTGCTATGGTAACCCCAAATTTACTTTCTGCGGTCTCATTAATATCAAAGCAAAATACTGGCAGGAACATTTCTATTCAGAGCTCTACTAATAGCGTTGGTCAAATTCTAGGGCCTGTTTTAGGGACTTGGTTACTCGCAGGTGGTTTTTACTACCCTTTTATAATTGCTGGCAGCATTGTCTTGGCTGTTATTGGTTTTTTATTCTTTTTCAAAAATCCACCATAAGAAAATAAGCACATAAGCTATTAAATTTATCTGACGATCCGTAGGTTGGCCAAAGGCTGCCCGCCATTTACAACTTCTTTCTTTTCGTTTGTTTCCAGAACAGATTTTAACTGGGCCATATCCTTGCTTATCTTCTTCTCCACTACCCTTGCATACTTTTGGGTCGTCGAAAGTTTGGTATGCCCCAATAGCTTGGATACCGTTTCCAAGGGGACATTGTTCATCAGGGTAATAGTGGTCGCAAAAGTGTGTCTGGCCACATGAAAGGTCAGGTGCTTTTTGATTCCGGCATTGCTTGCAATAATCTTTAGGTATTTGTTTACTTTTTGATTGGAATAGACCGGTAAAAGGGTATGCCCATTTTTGACATCGGGAAAATCCGAATACTTATCCAATATCCCCTTGGCCTGGGATAGAAGTGGAACCCTCACCGGGGTCTTGGTCTTTTTCCGTTTGACATTGATCCACTCCTCCCCATCGATACCCGTTACAATATCGCCCCGTTTGAGGAGCTTGACCTCAATATAGCTGAGACCTGTATAACATGCAAAAAGAAAAATATCCTTTACAATGCCCTTGCCGCTATCCCTGATTCCAACAGAAGCCAAGCGTTGAATTTCGGCCTCTTCCAGAAAATCACTGTCGTAATCCTCAAACTTCATGTTGTACTGGTTGAAGGGGTTTTGGGGGATGCACCTGAACTTAAAGGCTATGCCCACCAATTTCTTGAACCGCTCCATGTGCTTCATGATACCATTGTTGGTCAGTGGCTGAGCCTTATTGATCGGAGTACAATTTCTAAGGAAATTCTCAAATTCAACAACGAAGGTATAATCGATGAAGGACAGCCTGATGTCCTGTGAGTTGAACTTTTTCTTTACGAACCGTTTTAGGTAGGTTTCCGTTGCCCCATAATTCTTAGAAGTGCCGGGTTCAAGTTTTGGCATTTCCTTGTCACGGTGGTACTTGATAATATCTTCAAGAGTCCTTAATGTCCTATCCTCTCCGAGATAACGCAGTTTAATGGCGTTGGAGGTGATTACCATACCTTCGGAATACAGTTGCCTATGGCAGTCCAAAAGTTTGGCATAGACATCATCAAGGTACTTGTTGATACCATTGGCCCCCTTTACCCTTGGGTTCAATCTATTTGATTTAGGACACCAATGATCTTCCAAAGTGGTGCGCTTGATACTGAGGTCCGAGGGAATCCCATCGACCTTGATCCGGGCATAGATGGGAACAAGCCCGTTTTTCCTTTTGGCCGTTTTCTTGAGCCAAAATCTGATACTGAATGTTTTAGAGGTTTCCATGTGTTTCGCTTTTAGTGGAACAATCCGTTAAGCGAAAGTCAAATCACACGAAATATCGAATCATGAACGTCAATATACGAAATCCATTCCGATTAAAATAGGACACCCTATAGGACACCTTTCTCCCTGGTTTCAGATGGGATCGGATAGGAGGAACGGGATTACTTCCCGTTCCGACCTTCCACACCACCCAGCATACGGTTCCGTACTGGGCGGTTCCTTAATTTATGTGTTTTACTTTAGCATAGTACTCCAGTAGCGAGGGATATCCGGCCTTGGATAATCGCTGATTGGTAATAGTCCATCGAAGTATATCGGTATTAGCTATTCGCCAGTACTTCTTCCTCGTGTTAGCATATTGCCACGCTTGTTCCCTGTTAAGGCCGAGTTTAATTAACATTCTCCCTTTCGTTCGGATGCGTTTCCACTGTTTCCAGATACACATCCGCAAACGTCGACGGTACCACTTATCTATGTCCTTCAAAAGACCTCTCATGTCTGCCATTTTGAAATAGTTCACCCAACCTCTAACATACTGATTGAGAAATTCTTTTCTTCTGGTATTTCCCCATCCATTGCTCCTCGAGGTCAGCTCTTTTAATCGCTGTTTCATCTTTTGGATACTTGATGGATGAACTCGGAGTCTGCCTTTTCCCTTATATTGGTAAAAGCTGTATCCGAGGAACTTGGTCTTTCTGATATACGACATGTTGGTTTTCTCCTTGTTTACTTTTAGAAATAACTTTTCCTCGATATAAGGAATGATATTCCGTAGTGTTCTCTCTGCGCTCCGCTTGCTTTTGCAAAGGATAATACAATCGTCCGCGTAGCGGACAAACCGGTGCCCCCTTCTCTGGAGTTCCTTGTCCAACTCGTGGAGCATGATGTTGCCCAGAAGCGGACTGAGTGGTCCTCCCTGAGGCACCCCCAGTTTCGTTTCTTCAAATTTGTTCCCGGTGACCACTCCGGCACGAAGATATTTGTGAATGAGCGAGATTACCCGCCCATCCTTTACCGTTCTTGACAATACTTCCACAAGTTTGCTGTGGTTTACCGTGTCGAAGAACTGTTGTAGGTCCATATCGACGGCATAGGTATACCCGCCGGTAATGTAGTCCATGCATTTCTTCAGTGCCTGATGAGCGTTCTTTCCGGGTCTGAAGCCGTAGCTGTGTGGTGAGAACTGTTGTTCGTAAATAGGAGAGAGTACTTGAGTGATGGCTTGTTGGACTACCCGGTCTACCACAGTGGGTATGCCCAATGGTCGTTTCCTGCCATTCTCTTTAGGTATCTCTACCCGTCTGACTGGATTGGGACGGTACTTCCCGTCCCGGATGGATGCTAATAGATCATCCCTGTTTTCAACAAGATAGACCTTTAAGGCATCGACTTCCATCTTGTCCACTCCTCCTTTTCCTTTATTGCTCCGAACCCTCTTAAAGGCCCGGTTAAGGTTGAAAGGAGACAGGATCTGTTCTAATAATCCATCTTTTAAAGTAGTAACATCAGTAAGGTTGTTTTCAGTTATCCTCATGTAGGTCTGCCCTCCTGCATAGCTTTCGGGTTCCGCCCTATCCTTTTGCAGCCAGGTATCTTTCGATATTTTCTGCATTCTTCCCTTCATAAGGTAACAGTCATTGACTACTTACTTCTTAAGGTTCACCCCTTCCCGGCGTAGTCGATTTTCTCCGGTACTATGGGCTCGGCTGACTTCTCACAGTAAATCTTATTTCAACCACAGTTTCATACGCTGTTTCAATCTGTGTCCGTGAGACCTCCCGCGGTAAGACATATCACTTTCATTCCATATATCCGCATCATCTACACCCTGATATCCGTATAGCTTTAGGACTTCGTTTTAAGTGGCAAACTCATCCAGATCAGGTATGCCTTGTATGATGTTCGTGTTCCTCGGACCGGAACTTTGCCGCCGGCTTCCTTCAGATTCCACCTCGCGGTGGACACCCTTGCCCTTGGCTAATGATAGGTAGCTATCAACCCTCATAGCGGACTTTCACCGCCTAGTAATACGTCATGCACGGCGCACCAC
>NZ_JBSXNR010000024.1:0-9492 GCF_056857735.1 Flagellimonas sp. L-11 | reverse complement strand
CTAATCAATCAGAAAAATTGTAAATTTTTGCCCTGATTATTCTGGTAAACTATACTCAGGAATCAGTGGTAAACATTGCTTCGGAATCGGTGGTAAACATTGGGTCGGAACAGTGGTAAACTTTGGGTCGGAATATCCACTTTACAATTGCAGTCAACACTTCCAAAATATTTCCTTCATAATCATCATCTCCAAAGCTTAGGCTTCTGAGAAGTCTAGGGTGATTTTCAATTATTTCATATGAGCCGAGAGTATAACCCAAGTCAAGCCAATCACTTTTTGTAAAATGTTTATCTATTTGATTCTTAATTTCTATCAGTTCTTTTTGTTCTTCTCTGGTCACTTTTCAATTTTTAGATTGGTGTCAACGATGTATCTATAAGTAGTGGTATATCTATAGATTTTATTGACTTGTTTATTTATATCTTTTTTCTAGAAATTCAACCAAGTTCTTAATGTACGGGAATGCGTTTTTTATGTCTTTGTAATTTTCCTCAATGAATTCTTCATCCAAATATTCATGGGATGTAGTATTTCTGCCGTCAAGTAAATCTTGCCATACAATCTCATTACTAAGCCACCCTGAAGAAAAAGCCTTTTTCATTGTTTCCCTTGGTGTTTTAGGATGAAAACCTTCATATTTTAGGGCTCGTTGTAAGGTTTTCCAAACCAATTCAACCGTTACTTCAAACCGTTGAACAGTACCTTCCATCACCAATTCTCTATCAACCGGTATATTCAGGGCACTTTCCAATTTATCTACAGCTTTTCTTAAATTATCGAGGCCGTCATTGAGTTTTCTTTTACTTGACATATATTACTTTTCCAGTTTGTAGAATATGATTTTGTAATCTTTGTGGGTTTGTATTCCAGTGAATTAGTGACAGTTGAAGAACCGTCTTCACATCATAGTATGCGATCTCTTTTAATTTTAACCAATCTTTCCTTGATATGAGGGGAGCATCTATAGCTAAATCAAGGTCAGAATATTTTTCATAATCATTATTAGCCCTTGACCCAAAAATAATTAGTCTATTTATAAATTGATGTTGAGTTATTCGATTAAGAAACTCAATAACACTTGATGGCAACGGAGAAATGTCTGTTAGATTTAGCATAAATTAAAACCAAAGCTCTTCTTGTTTCAAAACCATTTCATTCGCTACTTCATCGAACTCTTTTTTTTGTAGAAGGCTATACTTTTCTGTGAGTTCAATTACTTTGCAATTAAAATTTTCACCATACGTTTCGGCTAATCCCAAAATCATCTGTGTACCATCTGGTTGATTGTTGTTAATGAAACTCATTATTTTGTCGATGTGTTCGATATCCTGATCTTGTTGATTTGGTGAGTCAATTATGAGTGGACAATAGGTTGATGAAGAATATTTTTTCATCAAGTGAAAGAAAGAGAAATAGTATGCGATCAATGCTCTCGGACGAGAGCTTCCTGTTTCTTTTGATTCGATTTTAGTTGTGATAGCTTTGTAATCATCAGGATTGAGGGAGTGGATGTCCAGTTTTTTCAAAAATGAGGACATCAATGAGGTATAATAATCTAAAATGGCAGATTTTCTATCTTTACTTTCAAAAGCTTTTAATCTTTTTTCTAGTCTATCCTTTTCACGAGCATTGGCAATCAGAATCTCATTAAGCTCAGCATGTCTATCTGAAAAAATAGATTTGACCTGGTTCTTACCTGCATTATCAATAATGTCTCGTAGTTTCAGATCACCTTTTTTTTCTTCGAGAATTTCATTGATTCTCGATACTTCTGCAGTTACATTTGATAATGTTTCTTTCTCCTTTTCAATTTGTGATTCTACAGCTTGAACATCTTTTTTTAGTTCAAGCAATAAATCTTTGCTTTTTCTTTCATCCCTGGCAATTTCAAATCTCTCAGCAAATGAATTTTCATATTCAGCACCACATGTTGGACATCCGACTATCTCAGGAAGTTGGTCTGAAGCAAATATGAGGTCCTTGTTACTCTCCAATATTGCTTGTTTCACAATATTTATCTGGGCTTCAAAAGAGGCTTGCAAATGATATAAATCGTGTAGCTTATTTTTTAATTTTTCCTCTTTAGCCAAGAGGCCTTGAGATTCTGTAAGTAATTCGGCAATTTCTTCTTTAAATGAATCTACGTCTATGTTAAAATTTGTTTGGGCTAGTTTCTGTTTTACTTCCGAAAGAATTTTAGAAGTCAGCTTTTGCTCTTTATCAGTTTCTTCAATGATTTGAATAAACTCTTGAATTTCTTTTTTAGTTGAGTAGTATTCATTTGGTCTAATTCCAGAATGGTAATAGATACACTGATTACGATAATCCTTTATTTGCTGTAGTTGTTTGAATGAATCCCAACTCTTACTCCAACTTGAATCTTGATCAATATAAAAAGGTAGAAACAGATATGCAGGAGGTGGAATAATGAATTTTGAGTTTTGATTTTGAAATTGAGGTTGAAAATTGAATAGATTGCCTAAAAATGGTCCTAATTCATTCGTGACAGATGAGAATTTTTGAATCAATTCGTCATTTTCATTATACAACCCAAATAGCTTACCATCTCTTAATATCGAGTAATTATATCCATCAATCTCAAATTTAAGTAAAGCTGAAACATTTGTGTTTTTAAACTTCTGGTTAAACAAAGGCTCAGCACCAAGTGCCCAATAAATACTTTTGATCAGAGATGATTTGCCCGTATGATTTTTACCGTGAATCAAGGTCCTTTTCTTGTCGAATTGAATCTTTCTTGCTTTCTTTTCTTTTTGTGAAAGCAATTGAATTTCCGATATGTATAAGTTTTTCATTCTCCTTTTTTCTAAGATTCCTTACTAGGTTTTTTAAATTCCCTTTACGATTCATTTAGTCTGTTTATGATTAAACATTTGATAAAGTATTCATCATAGGTTTTGTCTTCTATGAAGTTGTAAATGTGATTTACTATTTCAAGTAGGTTGAAGGCATGAATATTTGTTTTTTCCTTCTTCAAAGTGTCTTCAATCGCATTCTTAAGTTGTCTCAAAGGAATACTACTTGAGTCGGCTATGAGTCTAGCATTAATATCTCTCCAAGACTTTTTGAATTCCATAAGTTCTATATGTTTAATACCACTGGATTCAAGGCTTGATTTGACTTCATTCCATTCTTCTTCAACGCTTTTATATAAACCGGCTTTTTTTAGAATCTCAATAAATTCAGATTTTGCAAGTCCTTTTATCTTGAAAATTTCAGAGACATGCTTGAAGGATTTGTCCGCCACTGTTTCATTGGTCTTACGTGTAATTTCTCGAAAAACTTGTTCGTACGCGAGTTGTGAATTGATCTTGCTTGATGGGTTTAAGGAATTAATTAACGCCGCTAATGCTCCAGCACAATGTGTAGAACTGTCTGAATTACTTAGAGATGTAACTTTGAATTCACCAAGGTTTTTAAAGTCACTCTTCTTAATCAAATGTTCTGCAGCTATTGTTTTCTCACATTTATTATTATCGCTGTCATTTAAGTTTTTTGCAGCTATCTGACTAAGAGTCAAAGAATCCTTGGAATTCTTAAGATTTTTAAAACTGTATTTTCCGTTAGATAAGAATTGTAATGATTTAACTGAATCTTCAAAAACTATTTTGTTCTGATATAACTTTCCAACAATTGAGTTTTTACCTTTGGGTTGTCTTGTTACATCGCTAATTGTCCAATTCCCTTTATCTTTGGATTTAATTTGCACACATTCTAAATCAGTCAATGTATTTGAAGAATTTGAGATAACCAAGTCTTCATGAAAGTCAAAAAGAAATAAATAGTCCTCTCTTTTTGAATGCTCATTAATTAGAATGTACAGTGATAAGTCTTTCTGGAATTGGTATTTTCTGGAAGTTTTCGAACCTGCTTCTTCTCTAGGTTTCTCGTTTAATATCTTAGTTTCAATTCCCATCTTTTATATTGAGTCTAACTTGTTTTATTACGTAATTTTGCTAATGCAAACGAATAGAAAATCCATGGCTGTATTCGTAAGTAAACTTGCACTTTTAATTTATTTTATAATAAGTATCCACTGGCATTTCCAAGTTAATGATACCATCTCCCATTTATTTTAAGAATATAGGAGCCTTCATTAATCGTTAAAACTCTATATTTTTCAATGGCTACTCTAAATTTAGAACCTTCTTTTTTTAAATTCAAAACTCTTCTAAAATCATCATCTCTATTTAATAGAATTAAATCATTAACTTCTAGCTCTTGCTCTTGTATTTTTATTCTGAAACAAGCATTGTCTTTATCTTTAGTTTTTACTCTGATGTGAACTGGATTTTTACATTTAGGACATTTCCAATCTCTACTTACTTCAATTAGGTGATTAAAAGCTCTACAATTTATACAGTAATATTCCTCTGATATGTGCGGAAATGGATTAAGTCGCATATGTTTCACTTAGAATTATTAAATCATCAATTCTCATCATAGAAAGTAATCCTATATGATTTTGAATCAGTTACAATTTAATATATTTTCCTACATATTTATTCTTACTATTGTTAGGGAGGCTACAGTAAGATTGTATTTTCCTTTATAGTTTTTAATCAGCTCTTTTGTTCGTTTGATTGGTCCACCATCATATTTTCCTTTTGCAATTTCCATGGTTGTTATTTAATATTTTCTCTATATCTAGAATTTTGATTTCAGAGCGGTAATAAATATCTCTTATATATTCAGTTTCTTCAATTCCGTTTTGTGTTAAGTATTGAGCATATTTTATGTCTAATCCTCCACTTTTTGATAAAACTTTTTTCCACTTTGATTTTCCCTGAAAGTACTTTTCTATGCTTTTGGCACTAACAACATAAAGTTCTTTCTTCTTTTCCGTTTTTAGAATTGTCAGATTTATGAAATCGGCAAAAACCTGTCTTTTTCGCATCCCATTTTTTGAACCACCTTCTTGCCAAGTTGCGAACTTAAATTCTGCAACCCTTCTATCTGTAACTAAATCAATACCTTCCCCTGAAGCTCCAGAAGCTAATGAAAGGTCAACTATTATCTCATTTTCTTCAAGAATTCGTGGTAGAGAGTTTAATATTCCAACAGCGTGTACAATTTCGTTAATTTGGGAACTTGCTTTCTTCACTAACAAAGCAGCATCATAAAGAGGAATATTATCTTTTAATTCTTTTTTGGTTTTTCCAATTGTTTCTGCTTTTAATTGATTCAGTTTATTAATCAGAGAGTCAGATTTAAAATTCAATACAATTTTTAATGCTTTTTCTGTGTTCAATTTGAAATACTGTTTTTGCTTGTAGGTAACGGTTTGGCTATGTGAATTACTGAATTTTAGGGCAATTCATTGTCGGCCTGCGTAAAGTTTATTAAATGTAATTAGTTTCATGTCGGTATTTTCCGCCGCATTATGTAAAGCCAACCCTGTTGGTGACTGAATTTTTTAAATTCCATAAATTTCTTGTCTTTGTTTGAAAGCACTTTTCCCGCCTTCAAGAATTTCACAACAAATCTCTCGTGTCTCTCCACGATCAATGGAACCTTCTCCCATTACGTGTGATTTGACGCTAGTACTTTTAAGTGGTATAATCAATTCTGCATCACCTAATACAGCAATGTTTGGATTATGCGTAACAATAATTACTTGCCGAGCTTCTTTAATCTTTCTTAGATTTATGACAATAGTTTTAAAAATAAACTCGCTATCAAGATTGTCTTCTGGCTGGTCAATGATTAGGGGTTTCTTGCTCTTGGAAAGCATTAAAATAGCAAGTAAAACAGATTGTTGTTGTCCGAGAGATAACTGAGAGATTGTCTTGGAGTTTCTTATCGTTTTGCCTTCATCATCCTTAAAAATCTTTGTTACAGTGATGCTTGGTAAATCATCAAACTCAATACTCTCAAAATCTTCATACTTATGTTCGTGCTTTAATCTTTGAATCATCGTTGAAATCTCTGAACTCGTTAGGAGCTGGTTTCCATTTGAGTCTTGGACAGATTCCAATTTTGCTCGGTCATTTTTCAAGGCGGCTTCAACCAATTCCAAAGGAGAGATTTGTTTTACAACTAGAGGAGATTTTGGGACTTGAGAAGTTCTCCAATCCATCATTGATTTCAGGTCATTTTCAAAGGCATTTGAATATTTGCCTTGCTCATACTTGACGTCAATAAAGAGACCGTCAAGAGTGTTTTTAAGGTTACCGTTTATCGATTGAGCAAATGCAAATCTTTGATAATATATTTTGTCTTTTAGTGATTTTCTCTCCTGAATTAACACTTTTCTATCTTTTTCATATTGCTCTAGTTGCTTTTTGCTAGCTTCTAGCTTCTTAACCCGAGCCGCATAATGAATTATATCTTTTGAGATTTGGTTGATTTTGCCCAAGTCAAAAGGAATACCTTGGTCTTCCAACTCCTTCTTTTTTGAATCGATTTTGGATTGAATTTCCTTTTCCTTTTCTGACCAAGATTTTAATTGAGCCTTTAAATCTTCAACTTTCTCAGTGAGGGCTGTATTTAACTCTTTGGACTTTTCCTTGACTATTACCGAAAACTCTGAAACAATTTCTTTGACACGATTGAAAAAGTCTTTACCTACTACGATTTCATCTTCTGATAGACTCTCAAAAGATTCAAAAGTTGAACTGTCATTCAATATTTCACGGTAGGTTTTAATTAGATTTTTTAAATCTTCTATTAGAGATGCTCTAATCTCTCTTTCTTTAATGAGTGCATTCTGAAATTTAACTAACTCGCCTGCTTTTTCTTTTTGTAAACTGGCTAGTTTCTTTTGCTCGTTTAGTAGTGCTTTTTTGGTTTCAGGAAGACCTAGTAACTCAATTCGAAGCTTTTTAGATTCACTTTGATTTTCTATGAGTTTTTCAATCACGTCTTTTTCTTCAGATTTGAGAATCGAGAGCTCTAAGAAGGAATCCAAGAATGACACTAAAACACTTGGGTTTTCATCACTATGTTGGATTGTACTTGCAGTTTCGCCTTGTCCGTAACTTTCAATATCAACTTTTGTGATACCATTTATCGGGTCAGAAATGTTCTGTAGGCTGTCATTTTTATCTCTTTTAAATTCAATGACTTGACCTGCTTCATCTTCATATACTAGCTTTATTTCCTGTGGCCATACATCAGAATCGACAACCTTCGCTTTGGAAGTATTACCTGATGCTTCTCTAATTGCTTCGAGAAGGGTTGATTTTCCTGCTCCGCGACTTCCAATTATACAAGTCAGATTGGAATTTAAATCTATCTGTATATTATCTAATAGCCCACCATCCAGTTTTATACTTCTAAGAATGGGTCTTTGTTCTGGAATAAGATCTTCTAACCGAATTCGTGACTCATGGCTTAACAGAGCAATTTTAAAAGAGTGAAAATTGAGTTCATCGAATTTAATTCTGGTTAGTTTTTTTTCACCGTCTGCGTTAACACCTAGTTTGTTTAATGTGTGGGAATCTGAAGACATGAGTTTTGGCAAATCAATGTTTACATCTAACTCTAAATGCTCTCTTCTTAATTTAATTAATCTTTTTCGGTTGTCATTTGTGTCTTTGTCGGTATAATGATCTACGCTAATCTTAGAAGAAATTTCTAACCCTTTCAGGTTCGGGTGTTTCAATACTTCTTCAATCTGTGGTCCGAATCTACCAATCGTTTTTTCAAACCCTGATTCAAGCTCAATATGAGCTAGAACTCCTAATCCATTATGTTGATTTGCTAAGTCTAAACATTCCACGATACCTTGATTGCATGTTTTCTTGTCTGGACTTATCGTTAGTTTTCCAAAGAAATCTCGCAGATTCTTGAAGGTTTCAAAATAAAGAAGTAGGTGACCTTGTGTGGTACTTACTTCAATGCCCGGAATTACCAGTATTGGCTTTCCTTGGGCATGATTTAGAGCTGCGTTAACATTCTGTATTTCATTGTGGTCGGTAATGCTAATAATCCCCAAGTTTTTCTCAATTGCTTTGTCAACAATAGCTTCAGGGGTCATTGTGTGGTCAGTCACATCATAAGAGCCGAACTCACCAAACGAATGAATATGTAAATCTGCTCTTGAAAATCTTGCTCCTTTCATGATTGTTGTTCTTTAGCTCGCCGCCAAATTAAATATCTGCGTAACTTTTATCTGAATATCCTGTCAATTTAGTTAGCTATGCACAGATTTTTAAACTTTAAATAAAACATAGTTTTAACTAAGTGGATTGTATGTTTCTGAGGGGGGATGGAGTTAAAAGTAAGAATTTTCAATAAACTGGAAAATGTGAAATTCTGTAAAAGGTTAAATAATTTGATTGAGTTGATGAGTTATTTGGATTCCAAAGTTGGATTGCTTTCGTTTTTGTTTTGCTTCGCAAAAGAAAAATGTAAAGCAAGAGGATAGCACGCAGGGGCGATGCTATTGATTCATTTTCCTTCGGAAAAGCCCATTTTTAAGGAGATTTTTGAAAATATTAATTAATTGGAATTAAAGAGTTTTTCATGGAAAAGTACTCTCAGCCCAGTAAAATCAATGAATTTTTCATGGAAAAATGCTTTTTTGAGGTTTGATCAAGGATTTCTAAAGCAGAATCACTATAGGAATACATTTTAGCGACCAATTTCCCATTTTTGGTGAAAAAATGCTCTCAGCCCGGTAAAATCAATGAATTTTTGGTGAAAAAATGATTATTTGGCGTTAGGATCAAGCTTCGATATGTCTTCATTTTTTTGACCAACTAAAATTTAAAGATTAATCCCATTTTTAGCATAAAAATGCTCTTAGCCCAGTAAAATCAAGGAATTTTTAGCGTAAAAAATCGAAAATCAGTTGCTTTTAAGGACTAAAATATCTTTGCCATTTCTAAATCATTCCTCTTCTTTGGCTTTCTTTTCCTCCCGATAAAATAGGTTCAAATGGTCCATCAAAGCCTCTTCGCCGACTGGCATCAATCGGTTTGCAATGGTCATCGCTTGATGGATAAATTCCTCTTCGTTCCTATCCATTACATCGTCAGAACCTAATTCGGGGTTTATTGCCCTCATGGAAAGATATATCAATGCGCGAACGGTCAACAACAGATCGGCATGACCATCAAGATAAAAGAACGTTGGTTGAAACTTTTCCTTGAACCATGGGTGTGGAACCAAGGTAGGGGAATGGTCATTTGAGTGGTGCCTTAAATCCTTTAGGAGCTTTTCTTCGTTCTGGTTCATGACGTGATGTATTTGAATTGATATATGGGATTACCTGTTTTCAAGTTTCGATAGCATTTCATCCAGTTTGTCCAAATAGTACATTTGACTATCAGGAAGGATGCAAAGTACCAGTTCCAATACTTGGGTGATACTATCCTCCTTTGATGTGTTTATTTCAACTGAAAAGTATACCACTATTTCATTTCAAAAGTATACCATTTTAAATTAATTAACAATGGTATCCCTGTTCCCTGGGGTACCCCAGGGAACAGGGATACTGGCGGCGCCCTGATACCATTTTTTCGA
>NZ_JBSXNR010000023.1:0-2400 GCF_056857735.1 Flagellimonas sp. L-11 | reverse complement strand
ACAATAACTAGCGTTCGTGTGGTCGGTACGACCCAGCATGAACGCCGTGTTGACTGAACCGGTTCTCTGTCGGTCAGCCTTCTATGGGTATTGGTCTGTTTTAGGATGGGTTATTTAAGGTCTGCACTTGAACCGTATAGTGATTTGGAGGTCTTGTTTTTCTCCCGAGTATGTCCATCACTTCTTAAATTCTATTGAACCTCCTGTTTTTGGGGTATTTTGGCCGCTTTTGCTTGGTTTCGGACATAGGGTTCCCTATCCCGTTCAAGGGGCGTTTATTTTCTTACTGTGCTTTAGTGTATTTTTTAAGTTTTGTGATCCAGTGTGCCGGTGGTCCCCGTGCGGTAAACGTATGCAGGGTCACCAGTTCTCCCTTTTTACAAGATGGGCAGATTCGGTGTTGCAGGGGCGGTTTTTCTTGGAGCTGTACCTTCCCCAGGGTTTTACCCAAGTGGTCAAGACTTTTGCGTTTATGGTAAGCACTTAATATCCCATAATGGCGGATGCGCACAAACCCCTTAGGGAGTATGTGCAGGGCAAAGCGCCTGATGAATTCAGTATCGCTCAGGTACATCAGGGATTTGTTTCCCCCGTGGCGGTAATCTTTTACCGAAAACACCACGCCGCTGTCATCCAGGTTTTTGATTCGGTGGTTGCTGATCGCAATTTTATGGGTATAGCGACCAAGGTATTCCACTACCTGAGGTGGCCCTAAAAACGGACGCTTGCAATAGACGACCCACTCTTTTTTGAACAGGCTTTGGTAAAGGGCCTCTGGTTGTTCTGTTTTAATTTTTTTACGTAACCCTGCAACAAAGCGGGCACGGAATACCTTGCTCATGGCCTTGACCGGGAACAGGTATTTCCCCTTGTTCCGGGCAGGTTTCCACTTACCACTTTTGGTTGCCCCACCACCGGGCACGATACAATGCAAGTGCGGATGCAGGGACAGGTTCTGTCCCCAGGTATGCAGGATGGCGATCATCCCGGGACCGGCACCTAAAAACTTAGGATTGGAAGCAAACCCCGCTATGACTTCCCATGAAGTTTTGAACAGCAGGCCATACAGCAGTTTGGGTTCGTACAGGCACAGGCGGTTGAGTTCTGAAGGCAGGGTAAATACCACGTGGAAGTAAGGAACGTTCAAGAGCTCTTCTTCCCGTGCCCTGATCCATTGTTCCCTTTTGTGCCCCTGACACTTTGGGCAATGCCGGTTGCGGCAACTGTTGTAGCTCAGGTGCAAGGTATTACAGGATGGATTCGTGCAGCGGTCAATGTGACCGCCCAGGGCAGCCGTACGACATTTGCGCAGGGCGTGCAGGGTCCTTAGTTGCCAGCTGGTGGCACAACGGTCTGCTAAAGACTCCCTGTTGCGATTTAATACCTGGGCCACTTCGTGAGCAGCGGATGCCATTACTCTTTGTAGAGCCGATCCAGTGGACTGAAAGGCTTTTGCCTGCCCAGTTGTGCCACGTGAAGGTAGGTCAGTGTGGTCTGTATATCTGCGTGCCCCAAAAGGTCCTTTACACTCATAATATCCAAGCCCATTTCCAGAAGGTGGGTAGCATAACTGTGGCGCAGGCTGTGGGTGGTCACTTCCTTTTGAATACCACTATGTTTACGGGCTTCCCGTACAATCCAGCGAACCCCTTGGGTAGAAAGCGGGACTGGACGCCCTTCGGTATTGTTCCCAGTGAAGCACCAGGTGCAAGGATTTTCTGCCGCAAGGTATGTTTTAAGTCCGCGGATCTGCATCCTCGACAAGGGTACATACCGATCTTTCCTGCCTTTGCCTTGGCGGACGTGAAGCATCATACGATCAAAATCCAGATCTTTTAACTGTAGGTTGCACAGTTCAAAACAGCGCAGTCCGCAGCCATAAAGCAGCGCCAATACCAGACGGTGCTTCAGTAGTTTTGGGGCTTTTAAGAGTTGCTTTACTTCCCTAAAACTTAAAACTACAGGGAGTTTTTTGGGACGCTCAATAGCGGGGAGCATTACCTGCATCTCTTTACGATTGGATATCCGGTAGGCATACCTCAGACCATAAACGGTATGCTTGAAGAAGCTGCTCGACGGGGTCTTGTGCCGGGACTTTAAAACATGTAGATAATCCAGCACCTGTTCTTCATCCAGATCGAGTGGACTGCACTTAAAATGCAGGGCTATGTGTGAAAGACAACGGGCATAGTTGGTCAGGGTGCTTTGGCTTTTGCCCGATAGTTCAACAGAACGTTTTAGTTTGAGATACAATTCCTGGAATTCTGGAACACGTTCACAGGCTCGTTCGATCAGGGTACTACTTTTTTTTCATAATTTGCTAAATATTAGTTTTATACATCTTAAAGGTAGTGATTGGAGATTTAGATAACTCCTGAAGCTACCTTTAGGTTTAGTTCA
>NZ_JBSXNR010000022.1:0-39784 GCF_056857735.1 Flagellimonas sp. L-11 | reverse complement strand
CTGGGACGTCGAGGCCGTTTTCGGCAACATCAAACAAAATATGGGCTTCAAACGGTTCCTGTTAAGGGGCATCGACAAGGTGGAGACCGAAATAGGGCTCATTGCCATGGCACACAACCTTAAAAAGGCAACTTTAAGGGCATAGGGACCCTATGGCCCGATTTTTTCCAAGGGAAATAAATCGATAAAACGCAACATTAAGGCAGGCACCCACAAATCACCCCCTAAATAAAAAGACCGCCTAAATGTTTTTAGACGGCCTCTTTTATATTCCAACAAAGAAGTTTTAATCTCTATCCCTTCTTGGCTTTCTATCGCGGTTGCCACCTCTACGGTCGCCGCCACCACCTCTGCGGTCACCACCTCTATCGTTGCGGGGAGGACGTTCTTGATACCCTTCAGGTTTTGGCAACAAGGCTTTTCTCGATACCTTTTCCTTTCTGGTTCTTGGGTCTAGTCCGAAGTATTTCACATCAAACACATCTCCCATATTTACCACATCGGATACATTTTCGGTACGTTCCCATGCCAATTCGGATACGTGAAGCAATACTTCGTTCCCTGGTGCCTCGGTATATTCTACCACAGCCCCAAAGTCAAGCATTTTGATCACTTTGACCTCATAAACACTTCCCACTTCTGGTTTAAACATCAGGGAATCTATCTTGGCCAATACGGCATCGATACCATTCTGGTCTGTACCAAGAATTTCCACAATACCTTCTTCGGTATCTGGATCTTCGTTGATGACAATTGTGGTATTGGTTGTTTTTTGAAGTTCTTGGATCACTTCCCCGCCTTTACCGATAAGTGCACCAATAAATTCACCTGGAATAACTCTGGTAACAATTTTTGGAGCATAGGACTTAACCTCTGCTCTAGGCTCGGCAATGGTTTCGGTAAGTTTGCCCAAAATGTGCATTCTGCCATCTTTGGCTTGCATCAAAGCTTTCACCAGGATTTCATAAGAAAGTCCTTTTACTTTGATGTCCATTTGACAGGCAGTGATGCCATCTGCGGTACCGGTTACCTTAAAGTCCATGTCGCCCAAGTGATCTTCGTCACCCAAAATATCGGATAGTACGGCATATTTACCGGTCTCCATATCAGTGATCAATCCCATGGCAATACCGGAAACGGGTTTTTTCAATTGAACACCGGCATCCATCAAGGCCATGGTACCGGAACATACGGTTGCCATGGATGAGGAACCGTTGGATTCCAATACTTCGGAAACCACCCGGACCGTGTAAGGACAATCCTCGGGAATCATACCTTTTAGCGCACGTTGTGCCAAGTTACCGTGTCCTACCTCTCTACGGGATGTACCACGAATTGGTCGTGCTTCACCAGTTGAGAAAGGAGGGAAGTTGTAGTGTAAATAGAATGTTTCTTCACCTTCGTAAGATGGCATGTCTATTTGGTTGGCCTCTCTTGAGGTTCCCAAAGTAACTGTTGCCAAAGCTTGAGTTTCGCCACGGGTAAAGATGGCGGAACCATGTACGGAGGGCAAATAATCGATTTCGCACCAGATAGGTCGAACATCTGTGGTTTTACGACCGTCCAAACGAAGTCCTTCTTCCAATGTTAGGTTTCTAACAGCTTCTTTTTCTGCTTTATGGTAGTATTTGGAAATCAAATCGCCGATTTCTTCCAATTCTTCTTCGGAAAAAGATGCTTTGATTTCTTCTTTGATAGCGGCAAATGCCTCGCTTCGTTCTTTTTTGGAAGAACCTGCTTTGGCCACTTCATATACCTTGTCGTAGGCCATGTCGTGGATTTTTTTCTGAAGTTCTTCGTCTTCAGCTTCCAGTTCGTACTCACGGACCTCTTTTTTGCCGAAAGCTTCAGCCAATTTTATCTGTGCGGCACACTGTACCTTAATGGCTTCGTGGGCAAATTTGATGGCTTCCACCATTTCCTCTTCGGAAATTTCGTCCATTTCACCTTCTACCATCATCACGGAATCTGCAGAGGCACCGATCATCATGTCGATGTCGGACTCCTTTAATTGTGCTCTGGTCGGGTTGATGACGAACTCACCGTTCACCCTACCCACACGAACTTCCGATATGGCACATTCGAACGGGAAATCCGAAAGTTGAATGGCGGCCGAAGCAGCCAATCCGGCCATGGCGTCGGGCATAACGTCCTCGTCATGCGACATCAACTGGATCATCACCTGTGTTTCGGAGTGGTAATCCTTAGGGAACAATGGTCTCAGTACCCTGTCCACCAAACGCATGGTCAATACTTCGCCGTCGCTAGGTCTTGCCTCTCTTTTAAAGAAACCACCTGGATAACGTCCTGCAGCGGCAAATTTTTCGCGATAATCCACGGTAAGTGGTAAAAAGTCCACGTCCGAAGCTTTGTAATTGGAGACAACTGTACATAATAACATACACTTGCCAGATTGGACAACAACAGAGCCATGGGCCTGTTTTGCCAGTTTTCCGGTTTCGATAGAAATCTCCCTACCGTCACCGAGGTCTATGACCTCTTTGAATGTCTTTGGAATCATAAAATTAATCTTACCCAACCAATTATGGTCAGGTTGTTAAACATTGGGTCTACCGCCATCCGGGCGGTCGGGTTGTGTTGTTGTTGTTGTTGTTGTTGTTGTGTGCTTGGGAGCACTTGACCAATGAAAAACTATTTGTAGCTTTTTGTGTTTGCCCAGTGTTAAGCTGGGACTTTTATGCGGTTGAAACGAGTTCAACCAAAACAAAGGGGAAGCCTAAGCCTCCCCTTTTTGTTTTTATTTTCTAATATTCAATTCCTTGATCAAGGAACGATATTTTTCAATGTCTTTTTTCTTAAGGTAATCCAAAAGACTACGTCTTTTACCTACCAATGCCACCAAAGAACGCTCGGTGTTGTAATCTTTGTGGTTCCTTTTAAGGTGTCCGGTTAAGTGGTTGATACGGTGTGTGAACAAAGCAATTTGTCCTTCCGTGGAACCGGTGTTGCTCTCAGAGCCGCCGTGTTTTTTAAAAATCTCGGCCTTTACTTCTTTTGTTAAATACATTCCAATATTATTTAAATGATTTTTATGTATTGATCAATCTACGATCAGCGTGCAAAGGTAAGCGTTTTTTTGAAATCAAAGGGCTTATCGGTCAAACTTTTAAGGTTGCTATAAACCGGACTTTCTCTTTGTAAAACAAAAAAAGCCCCGAATTCGGGGCCTTTTTTAACTTCTTAAAGGTTGATTGGTAATCAAATCGATATAGAGATTGATTTTTTTCTTTAGATCCCTACGATGGGTTATGAAATCCAAGAAACCGTGTTCTTTCAAAAATTCGGCCGTTTGGAAACCATCGGGAAGGTCTTTCCCGGTAGTGTCCTTTACAACCCTTGGTCCGGCAAATCCTATTAAAGCACCGGGTTCAGCAATGTTAATGTCACCCAACATGGCATAGGAAGCTGTTGTGCCACCTGTTGTAGGGTCCGTACACAATGAAATGTACGGTATTTTTGCATCGGCCAATTGGGCCAATTTTGCTGATGTTTTTGCCAATTGCATCAGGGATAGGGCGGCTTCCATCATACGGGCCCCGCCAGATTTGGAAATCATCACAAATGGCACTTTTTTCCTTTTGGCCACATCAATGGCGCGCGATATTTTTTCGCCAACCACACTTCCCATGGAACCTCCTATAAAGGCAAAGTCCATGCAGGCTACAACAATATCCTTTCCTTGGGACTTGCCAACTGCAGTTCTCACCGCGTCTTTTAAACCTGTTTTTTTCTGGGCAGCCTTTAAACGATCGGAATATTTTTTTGTATCCACAAACTTTAATGGGTCTTTGGACGTCATTTTTGTATCAAGTTCACGGAACTTGTTGTCATCAAAAAGGATTTCAAAATATTCCTTACTGCCAATTCGAACGTGATAATCATCTTCCGGACTTACGTAGAAGTTTTTTGCCAAATCCTCGGCCTCTACAATCTTACCAGTGGGGGATTTGTACCACAACCCCTTTGGGGTGTCTTTTTTCTCCTCGGTAGCTGTTTGTATTCCTTTTTCCTTTCTTTTAAACCAAGACGACATGCAATCAATATTTAGTTAGACAAAGGCTACAGGGTGTTTACATTGTTCAAATCCTCGAAGGCTTTTTTCAAACGGGCCATAAAGGTTTTTTCTCCTTCTCGCAGCCAAACTCGGGGATCGTAGTATTTTTTATTGGGTTGGTCATCGCCATCAGGGTTACCTATCTGTGTTTGTAGATAATCCTTTTTTCCTTGGATGTAATCACGAACACCTTCCAAAAATGCGTATTGCAAATCGGTATCAATGTTCATTTTGATGACCCCGTAACCGATGGCTTCCCTGATTTCTTCCAAAGTGGAACCTGAACCTCCGTGGAATACAAAGTCGATATGGTTGTGCTCTACACCGTATTTCTCGGTGATAAACTCTTGGGAGTTCTTAAGGATTTTTGGGGTCAACTTTACGTTACCTGGCTTGTATACCCCGTGTACGTTGCCAAATGCGGCAGCAATGGTAAATCTTGGGCTTACTTTTGAAAGTTCTTCGTAAGCAAAGGCCACTTCTTCTGGCTGGGTATACAATTTGGAATCGTCAACATCCGTATTGTCCACACCATCTTCCTCGCCTCCGGTGATTCCCAATTCAATCTCCAAAGTCATATCCATTTTGCTCATGCGCTCTAGGTATTCTTTGCAGATTTCAATGTTTTCTTCAAGGGGTTCTTCGGAAAGATCGATCATGTGTGAACTGAACAATGATTTTCCGGTTTCCTTGTAATGCTTTTCACTTGCGTCCAAAAGTCCATCGATCCAAGGCAACAATTTTTTGGCACAGTGGTCTGTATGCAGAATTACGGTTGCTCCGTAGGCCTCGGCCAATTGGTGAACGTGTTTAGCGCCTGCAACACCACCAAGGATTGCGGCTTTCTGGTCTTCATTGGAAAGTCCTTTTCCTGCATTGAACTGGGCTCCTCCGTTGGAAAATTGGATGATTACGGGAGCGTTCAATGTTGCGGCGGTTTCCATTACGGCATTGATACTGTCTGAACCGATTACGTTTACGGCAGGAAGTGCATATCCGTTCTCTTTTGCGTGGTTGAAAATTGCCTGTACTTGATCACCGGTTGCAACACCGGGCTTGATATTGTGGGACATAGTTATATTGGTTTCAAATTAAATAGGAAACAAAAGTAATAAAATATTTCCTCTAGAAAGGATAATTGATCCCTATGTTGAAGACGGCCTGTTTGAAGCTGTATCCATCGAACCAACGATCGGGCCCGATTTTGGCGGGGTTGTACGTTTTGAACCCTACATCCAACCTAAAAACAAAATAGGTGAAATCGTAACGAAGCCCAAGGCCGGTTCCCAATGCAATGTCCCCTAGAGAAGCGAACCCGCTAAATATGGCGTCGGGGTTTGTTTCGTTGTCGAATACATTCCAAATATTGCCTGCGTCCGCAAAAAGGGCACCCTTTACATCGCCGGCAATGGGGAACCTATATTCAAGGTTTAGGGCCAGTTTTAGGTTGGCCTCGTTAAAATCGTTGATGTTGTCCGTACTGCCAGGTCCAAGCTCGTAAGCGTTCCAGGCGCGGTTGTCGTTGGACCCACCTGCAAAGTAGCTGCGAACAAAGGGCACGTTGTCGGAATTGCCATAGGGAATTGCCAGGCCGGAGAAGCTCCTAAAGGCGATTACCTGTCCTCCTCCAATACTCCAATGGCGTATATAATCGAACTCGGTTTTTAGGTATTGGGAGAAAGGAACGCTGAAGACAAGGTGCTGTCCGTTGGTATTTTTGTTGAAAGGTATTGCATTGGTGAGCAATGAGAGCATGGCACCGGCACTTTCGAGTTTTATACGATACTGATAAAAATCAAGGTCGTTGATACCTGATTTACTGTTTTTGGTATGGGTGAAATTACTGGCAAAAATTAGGTTGTCCTCTGTTAACCTTCTTCGTCTTTCCTCAATGCTATTTACTTCTTGTTTCTCTTCTGGGCTTACTGGAATTGAATCGCTCAATACATCTTGGGCAAATCGGTTTGCTCCATCTGGTATGCTTAGCTTTGGTTCTTCACCTTCTTCCAGAATGGGATCAAAATAGGAGGAATATTCAGGGTTGTCCTGAAATTGATCGGCGATATCGTCCAAATTGGAAAAGGTATTTCGGTATACATTGTAGAAATTGTTCGTGTTTACATTGCGTACAAACTCCACATTGATAAGTTCAATATTGTTTTTTAACCGTTCGGAAGGCGACCAGTTATAGGATAAAATGGAGTTCAGGGACTGTTTGTCCAAACCGATGTTCCGTTGAAAGTTGGTACCTGCGGACAATCGGCTTTGTGGGAGCATATAATAGGGTATGATGCGCTCTGTATTGAAGGGCAGCCAGATCCGTGGGAATGTAATGTTGATATCCCCTCCGAGCTCGGAGGTGAATGTTTCATCCGATAGGGAGGCATCGCTCAACAAACCAATGGATCCCCTTGCCGAAATATTCAAAGTTTCTGCACCTCCAAAGACATTCCGTGTGATCACCGAAGTACTAAAGGCGGTGCCCACTTGTTGAATGTTGGAGTGGGTGACATCAAAATTCAGGTTTAAAGAGTATTTGGGCTTGGCGGCCAAGTAGATGTTGGTTTCCAGTTCCGTTTGTGTGGAATCCGGTATAAACTCAATATTGGGGTACTTAAAGGTGTTCAGGTTGGTGATCTGCCTATAGGTTCTTATTCTGTCCAAATCTCGGTAAACACTATCTTTTTCAAAGAAAATGGCATCGGCCAATGCTTTGGGGCGGTAGCGGAGCTTGCCATTGTAATAGATGTTGTAGTTTTCGTGTTGAATACGCTGTAAAGTATCCATGCCTCCGTTTATATCATAATCTGCGTAAATGTTGATTTGTTTGTGGCGAGCCACCTTGTACGGCATGTTGGTATCCGTACTATCGTTCGAGCTCCTAAATTTTTTAATGTTCAATTGCACATCCATGAGCTGGTCGTCCGAAGCAAGGGTAGTATCCCGCAGAATACTGTAGTTGATGGAGCTTTCCTGGAAATTATATACCCCCGAATTTCTAAACAAGCTTGTTAATCGCTCCCGCTCCATGGTAAATTTGTCCAAATCAAATTGTTCACCCTGTCTAACAAAACTTTGCCCAATTGCATTCTGGTATATGGAATCCAACTCTGGTGAGGTAATGTTTTTTTGTATGGTGTCCACAATGTAGGGCTTATTCAGGGTGATGTTATACTCAATACTTGCCTTTCTCTTTTTTTTGCTGTCCACTATTTGATATTCCCCCGTGTTGTTAAAATACCCTTTGCTATTGTAATAGGATTCCAGTTTTTTGAGAGATTTATTGGTCTCTGAAGTGTCAATAATAACAGGGGGTTCTCCAATTCTCTTCAAAAACTCACTATATCCTTTTACCAGAAATGATTCGCTCAATCTGTTTACCTGCTTCTCGGAAAGCAAATTGTTAAGTCGTTTTTCCCTTTTTTCTTTTCGGTGCAGCCAATCCTGAAATGATGAATCGGGGTTTTCCTTGGCTAGGTTATAAAGATTGAGTTTTAGCCGGTAACCCAAAACATTGCTGTTGGGTTTCTGGGAGATAAGTCCTTTTATTTCGCTGCTGCTTATTTTTTCATCATCGACCAAAATGGTGTTTTTGGTGAGCAATAATTCATCCTCCCCAACCTTTTTTAAGGTATTGCAACCCAAAATGCTAAGCAAAAGCAACAATAATCCTATTTTTGCCCAGTTGCACGTTACACCAAAAGAACCATTCATAGAAGCCAAAAATACACGATTTAGATGGTTACAAAAAACCAAATTAAACTAGTTGTTAGCCTAAAGCAAAAAAAGTACCGATCTCAACATCGACTCTTTGTTGTTGAAGGAGAAAAGGTAGTGAATGAATTACTGCAGGCGGGAGTAAAGCCATTTAAAGTTTTTGTTGATGATGCTGTATTGATGGGGAAATTTAAAGGTGCCGAAGTGGTTTCCTCCAAAGTTTTGAAGCAAATGAGCAGCCTGACCCGCCCAAATGGCGTGTTGGGGGCTTTTTATATGGCCGAATCCCATAAAGCGATTGATGATGATTGGATCTTGGTGCTGGATGCCGTTAGGGATCCCGGTAATTTGGGAACCATTATCCGGCTTTGTGATTGGTTTGGTATAACAAAGCTCGTCTGTTCGCCGGACACGGTGGATTGCTATAACCCTAAAGTATTACAGGCCACCATGGGTTCCATTGCTCGGGTGAACATTGTTTATGTTGATTTAGAAGATTATTTGCGAAAAACAGACCTTCCCGTTTACGGTGCTTTTATGGATGGCGAAACCATTTATAGATCCGATTTGGCGAAAAAGGGAGTTTTGGTAATGGGCAACGAAGCCAATGGTATTTCTGAAGAAGTGGGTCAATTTATCACCAAAAGAATTTCCATTCCCCAATTTGGTGCTGCCACTGCCGAAAGTTTGAACGTAGCCACGGCAACCGCCATTTTGTTGAATGAAATACGAAGGTGATTTTTGGAACTTGGAACTTGGAACTTGGAACTTGGCAGAACTTATTGCATACTGCCACTCCGTTACTGGTTATCGAATTATTTTGTTGTTGAATTTTGAATCAGGAGTTGGAAGTCGGGAGTCCGAAGTCGAGTGCTGTCTTTTGGGATTTGATTCTTACTATTCAAACGTAAAATTGATGAAGATTCCCCGGGTGCGCATTGCGTTGATGTTCCCGGTCCAAGGACTGTTGGGGTCCTCATCCGGAACCAATTCGTCCGTAAGGGCAAAAACACCTCGGATAGATGGTGTGAACTTAAAGTACTCGGTGTAAAAATCAATTCCAAAACCCAATTCATACCCATACACATTTTGTTTCATCCGGAATTGTCCACTACTGTTATCATCTAGGCTATCCTCATTGCTCCCTAAATTGATGGAAGTATACACTCCGCCAATAATAAAAGGTTTCCAGTTTCCAATTCTTCGGGTACTTGCCTTTATCAGTAAAGGGAACCTTATATAGGTCGAACGCACTTCGCGCAGCGCATCGACTTGGGAAGTAAAGCCCGGGAAACCAAGGATTCTGGAAGTGTAGAGCAGGCCGGGTTCAAAACGGGCATCCAAAAACTCATTGATTCTAAGTTCTCCGATCAATCCCACATTAAAACCAAAACTTTTGTCCACCAATATATCTTTGCCAATATCATCCTTGTATTCAAATTGAAAGTCGTATTGGTTAAACCCCAGATAATATCCCCAGTTCAAAAATTTCTTATCCTCGTTCTGAAGATTTAAAATCGGGTCGCCGCCAAATTGGGCAATGGCAGGGGTGTTTGTTACTGCTAGAAGTCCAAAAAGGATAAGGAGATTTTTCATTAATCTATTTTGAAGCGACATAAATGGATGCGACACCCATGGTTTGTGGTTTGTTCTCTACTCCTATAAACCCGATTTTCCTCAAAATATTGTTGAAAGCCTCACCATGAGGGAAAACAGATGCCGATTCACTCAAATATCTGTAAGCCGACCTGTCCTTGGAAAAAAGTTTGCCTATAGTGGGCAAAACATACTTTGTATATATTTTATATCCTTGTTTAAAAGGGGTCTTGGTAGGGACGGAAGTTTCTAGAACTACAAAATGCCCCTTTGGTTTTAGTACACGATAAATTTCTTCCAGCCCTTTATCCAGATCTTCAAAATTCCTCACCCCAAAGGCCACGGTGATCGCATCAAAGGAATTGTCTTGAAAAGGTAGGTTTTCGCTATCTCCAACCACCATTTCAATGGTATCCTGTAATTTTTTATTGGATATTTTGGTTTTGCCCACTTCCAACATGCCGGGAGATAGGTCCAGACCGACAATTTTTTTGGCCCCGGTCTTTGCCATGGCAATGGCAAGATCACCTGTGCCGGTGGCAATGTCCAAAATTGAATTTGGGGATTTGTCCTTTAAAAAAGCCACGATGCGCTTACGCCATTTAACATCGGTTCCAAAGGAAATAACACGGTTAAGGCCGTCGTAATTTCCAGATATATTATCGAACATTTGCCTTACTTGGTCCTTTTTGCCAAGCTCAGATTCTCTATAGGGCGTCACCTTTTTCGACATCGCTTAAATTTGGTGGCAAATATACAACTTAGCTTAAGGGATGAAGACAAAATTATTTATGTAATTTTGCCATCCAAAGGGATTTATTTTCCGTATTTGGTTAAAAGTATGGAGTTTACGTATAGCATACCATTCCTGATATTGTTTGCAACGTGCAAGCTGAGGTTATTTGAGAACACATCCTATTCCAATCAATGAGAATCATTATTGCAGGTGCTGGTGAAGTCGGGTTTCATTTGGCCAAATTATTGTCCTATGAAGCACAGGAGATCACTTTGATCGATACCGATAAGGAAAGACTGTCCTATGCCGATAACCATTTGGATATTCGAGTACTTCGGGGCGATGCTACATCTATCCAAGTATTGCAAGATGCGCAAGTCGACGGCTCCGATCTGGTAATCGCGGTAACAGCATCGGAAACTACCAACCTGACCCTTTGTGTGCTTGCAAAACAATTGGGCTGCAAACGTACCATGGCCAGAATTTCCAATACGGAATTCATGGACAATCGGGATATTATCAAGTTTGAGGAATTGGGTATTGATGAATTGATTTCACCGGAGCGCTTGGCGGCTATGGAGATCCAGTTGATGCTCAATCAATCCGCCTTTAACGATACCTATCAATTTGAAGGAGGACTGCTCACCATGTTCGGGGTAATACTGCCCAAAACCGCACCATTTGTAGGGAAGATGGTGAAGGAGGCAGCTCGAATTTTTCCAGAACTCAATTTTATGCCCATCGCATTGCAGCGAAAAGGAACTCAATTTACTTTGATTCCAAGGGGTGATACCGTTTTTAAAGAAGGCGATCAGGTGTATTTCATTACCTCGGATAAGGGAGTGGAAGAACTCTACAAGCTTTCCGGAATGCAAAAACAGGAAATTAAAAATGTGATGATTCTCGGAGGCAGTAAAGTGGGGTATAAAACGGCAAGGGATCTCTGCAACAAAAAATTCAATGTAAAACTTATTGAAAAAAACAAGGAAAAGGCATTTGACATTGCGGATGAACTTCCCCATGCCCTTGTAATAAACGGGGATGGGCGCAATGTAGAGTTATTGGAGGAAGAAAATCTGGAATCCATGGACGCCTTTATTGCCGTTACGGGGAATTCCGAGACCAATATAATGTCCTGTTTGGTGGCCAAGAGCAAAAAAATCAAGAAAACCATAGCCTTGGTGGAGAATATGGACTACTTCCAATTGTCCCACTCCATTGGTGTGGATACCTTGATCAATAAGAAGCTCCTTGCCGCAAACAGTATTTTTAGGTATATCCGGAAAGGGGAGGTGCTCGCCTTGACCCGTCTCAACAATTTAAATGCCGAAATTTTAGAGTTTGAAGTAAAGGCTACATCCTTGGTAAATGGTGAGTTGATCCGGGAGCTTAATTTCCCTAGAGAGGCAAGTATCGGTGGTGTTATCCGAAACGGAGAAGGAGTTATTGCGTTGGGTGATTTTAGGATTGCCAAAGGGGACAAGGTAGTGGTCTGCTGCCTGCCCAAAGCCATACCAAGGATAGAAAAGCTGTTCCTATAATGAAGCTCAATACACGGATCATTATTCATATTATGGGGCTTTTGTTGCTTTGCAACGGCTCTTTTATGCTTTTGGCAGCACTTGCCAGTGGCATATATAAAGATGGTGCCACCATGGAAATTATGTTGGCCGCCATTGTGACCATGCTTTTTGGGATGATGGCCATGTTCTACACACGGGGCCATAAAAAGGAGGTCCAAAAAAAAGAAGGATATATCGTGGTGACATTCGGATGGATCGTAATGTCTATTTCTGGGATGTTGCCCTATCTTTTTTCCGGAGCAATACCCTCCATTACCGATGCTTTTTTTGAAACCATGTCGGGTTACACCACTACGGGAGCTTCAATATTGGATGATATAGAAGCCTTGCCCGAAGGAATTTTGCTCTGGCGGAGCCTTACCCATTGGATCGGGGGTATGGGAATTATTGTACTTGCCATTGCCATTTTACCACTTTTGGGTATTGGTGGCATGCAATTGTTCGCCGCAGAAGCGCCCGGGCCCGGAGGGGATAAACTTCACCCAAGAATTACCGATACGGCTAAGAGGCTTTGGTTGATTTATTTTGGATATACAGTGCTGGAGGCCTTGCTGCTAAAGTTTGCTGGAATGTCTTTTTTCGATGCCATCAATCATGCACTGGCCACTATGTCAACAGGAGGGTTTTCCACCAAAAATGCGAGCTTGGCCTTTTGGAACGATCAACCTTTGATTCAATACATTGTAATTCTTTTCATGTTTTTGGCAGGAAGCAATTTCGTGCTCAGCTATTTTGCATTAACAGGAAAGGTGCAACGCATCCTAAAGGATGAAGAGTTCAAGTACTACCTTGGTTTTGTGGTGATCTTTACCATTGTTGTTGCCTTGGGTATTTATTTTAGGGCAGATGTGCCCGTATCCGATTTTCACCCTATGGTACTGGGAGAAGTGGAAAGCACCGTTAGGCATGGTTTGTTTCAGGTGGTTGCAGTGATTACAACAACGGGCTTTGTTTCTGCGGATTTTACCTCATGGACCCCATTTTTGACCGTTTTCTTTTTTGGTTTAATGTTCCTCGGAGGCTCGGCGGGTTCAACAGCGGGAGGAATCAAGGTTATGCGACACCTATTGATCATCAAAAACGGTATTTTGGAATTTAAGAGGACCTTGCACCCAAATGCCATCATACCTGTTCGCTACAATCAAAAAACGGTTACAGAGCATATTGTTTACAATGTGATAGCTTTTTTTGTACTGTATATGCTGCTCTTTATTATAGGTTCGTTGGTGCTGGGCCTCTTGGGATTGGACTTTGTATCGGCCGTTGGGGGGGCTGCTTCTTCGCTGGGTAATGTAGGCCCCGCTTTGGGCAGTTTAAACCCGGTCAGCAATTATAACAGCCTTCCTGCGGCAGGTAAATGGTGGTGTAGTTTTTTAATGCTTTTGGGCCGGTTGGAGCTGTTCACTGTACTGATTTTGCTTACCCCATATTTCTGGAAAAAGACCTAATAAAAAAACCTCTTGAAGTAAACAAGAGGTTTTAGTCGATTTATGGTGGGATACTGAAACAGCTTCAGTATGACATCTTCATATTTTTAAAGCACGGCCTTAATTCGGGCAATGGCCTCTTTCAATTCTTTTTCCGATGCTGCGTAGGATATACGAATGCAATTAGGATTTCCGAAAGCTTCCCCGGTAACCGTGGCCACGTTGGCATGCTCCAACAAGTATAGTGAAAAATCTGAAGCGTTGTTAATGGTAACACCGTTCAAGGTTTTTCCAAAGAATGCCGAAATATCGGGGAACACATAAAATGCACCCTCGGGCACGTTGAGGTTAAATCCTTCTATCTCTCCCAAAAGTCCAAGTACGAGGTCCCTTCTTTCATGGAACTTGTCGATCATAAATTGGATCTTGCTCACTGGGGCCTCCAATGCGGTGATTACGGCACGCTGCGCAATGGCGTTGGCACCACTGGTCACCTGTCCTTGTAATTTGGTACAGCCTTTAGCTATCCACTCCGGTGCGCCGATATACCCGATACGCCATCCCGTCATGGCAAAAGCTTTGGATACGCCGTTTACGGTAATGGTCCTGTCGTACATGCCATCAATGCCGGCAATGCTTACGTGGCCGCCTGCAAAATTGATATGCTCGTAGATTTCATCCGAAACCACATAAATATCGGGGTGTTTTTTCAATACCTTGGCCAAACCTTCCAATTCTTCCTTGCTGTACACCGAACCACTGGGGTTGCATGGTGAGCTGAACCAGATCATTCTTGTTTTTGGGGTTATGGCAGCCTCCAATTGCGCTGGTGTCATCTTAAAATCGGTGTCGATTTGAGTGAGAACCTCTACGGGCACACCTTCGGCCAATTTTACGATGTCGCTGTAACTGACCCAATACGGAGCTGGGAGAATTACTTCATCGCCTGGGTTAAGAACCACCATGGCCACATTAAACAGCGATTGCTTCGCTCCAGTGGATACCACAATTTGGTTCAAACCATAATCAAGGTCGTTATCTCTTTTGAATTTGTTTGAAATCGCTGTTTTTAGCTCTGCATACCCATCAACAGGGGTGTAGCTGCTATAATTCTCGTCGATGGCCTGCTTTGCGGCATCTTTGATAAAATCAGGAATATTGAAGTCGGGTTCCCCCAAGCTCAAACCTATAATATCCTTTCCTTCATTTCGTAATTCCCGTGCTTTGGCAGCCATGGCCAAAGTTGCTGACGTGGACATGTTCTTGATCCTGTCAGATAAGTGGTTGCTCATTGGTACTTCGTTTTTACTGATATTGAAGCGTAGGTTTTTTACCTAGCTCCTTTAAGTGTTTGAAGTGCGAAATTATAGCTTTTCTGGTAGTTTTATATTCGTGATAAGGCAAATTGAACTCCCGAGCAGTCTGTTTCACAATTTTGGAAATATTTGTGTAATGTATGTGGCTGATGTTTGGGAAGATATGATGCTCCACCTGATGGTTCAATCCCCCGGTAAACCAGTTTACAATTCTGTTTTTAGTGCCAAAATTCACGGTGGTGAACAATTGGTGAATGGCCCAAGTGTTCTTCATGTTTCCTTCCTCGTCCGGTAAAGGGGTTTCTGCGTGGTCCACAATGTGTGCCAATTGGAAAACCACACTCAGGATCACTCCTGCAACGTAGTGCATGATAAAGAACCCAAGCAATACTTGCCACCAGGCAATATCGACAAAAATCAACGGGAGAACAATCCAAATGGTAATATAGATCACTTTTGTTATAACCAATGTACTCCAGTTGATTACTGGATTAGGTAGTTTTCCGTAGCTCAATTTCCGCTTCATATAACGGTACATTTGTTGGAAATCCGTGGTTATTGCCCAATTAAAGGTCAATAGGCCATAAAGCAAAATGGAATAGTAATGTTGGAATTTATGATGCTTTCTCCATTCGGCATGTTTGGAGAATCTTAAGATTCTTCCAGCTTCCATGTCCTCGTCGTGTTCGTGTATGTTTGTGTACGTATGGTGCAGTACATTGTGCTGAACTTGCCAGTTGTAAACGTTGCCGGCCAAAATGTAGATGCTGCTTCCCATGAGCTTGTTCACCCATTTTTTGTTGGAGTAAGCGCCATGGTTTCCATCGTGCATTACGTTCATTCCCACCCCGGCCATTCCTACACCCATGGTGATGGAAAGTAGCAGATAGCCCCAGAAAGGCAGGTTTAAGGTCAATATTAAAAAGTAGGGGGTCAAAAAAATGGCAAACATCACAATGGTTTTCAAGTGAAGTTTCCAGTTTCCGGTTTTCTTGAGGTTGTTTTCTTTGAAGTATTCGTTTACTCTCTTGTTGAGTGTCCTGAAAAATTGTGCGGAATCTCTTCTTGAAAACCGGATGGTATTATTATCCATAAAAATTATTTTTACAAAGGTAACTAAATTGCTTTTTTAGAGTCACAACGTTTTGTTAGAACGGTGTTAAGGTCTGTAAAAGTATTAATTTTACAAAATTAATGTTTGGAACATGAAAGCGGAACTCATCTTTAAATATTTTACGACACTCAACGACGAGCAAAGGCAACGGTTTATAAAGTTGGAGGCGTTGTACCAAGACTGGAACCAGAAGATCAACGTGGTTTCCAGAAAAGATATAGATGAGCTCTATTTGCGCCATGTTCTTCATTCTGTGGGCATTGCAAAGGTTCAGGTGTTCAACGAAGGTGCCCATATCTTGGATGTGGGTACGGGCGGAGGCTTTCCGGGCATTCCCTTGGCCATATTATTTCCAAACGTAAAATTTACCCTTGTTGATGCAATCGGCAAAAAAATAAAAGTTGTCAATGAAGTCGTGGAAGGGCTTGGATTGAAGAATGTTGAAGCCCATCATTCCCGTGTGGAGGAAATTCCCGGACAATATGATTTTATTGTAAGCAGGGCAGTGGCTGCGATGCCAACATTTGTGCACTGGACCAAAGGGAAGATTAAAAAGGATTCCGCCCATCAGCGTAAAAATGGCATACTTTACCTTAAAGGCGGTGACCTTACGGAAGAATTGAAGGGTTATGAAACCGTTCAGATCTTTGACTTAAACGAGTATTTTGAAGAGGATTTCTTTGAGACTAAAAAAGTAGTGTACTTACCCCAGAAGTTCAAGGGTTAAATTAAATACTGTACATTCTTTTGTATACCAATCTACACTTTCTGGCGTAGTCCTTGGCATATTGCCATAATTGCCCATACTTTTTAATCGCCGATTTCACCCATGCATTGATGTTAACTGTCATAACTAACTGATTTAGTAATATAAAATTAAGTAGATTACGTTTAATTTACAATTAGTTAACGTTAATTTTACATATAAATTGTCTATTTATTGACTAATCTCGTTTTAATTAGTTGGATATAAGATCGGTAAGTGTATATTTTCTTAAGTTCTGGATTAATCGAGTTTCTTGAATATTTTACCATTTTTCTCCAGCTGGTAGCCTATTATGTCCCCGGAAGGATTTCTTATAAACCCTACATATTCACTGCTTACGTCAGAGAAAAGATCATCGGTTTCATGATATATAGGGTAAAACATATGGTCGATTTCTGCCAATAAATTTCCTTGGCTCCTGTCATATTTTAAATTGAAGGTAGTGTCATTTTTGTATTGATAAATGCCCTCGAAATCCTTAAAAAAGTCTTCATGCTTTTGGTTGGTGTATGGATTTGATTCCGATAATAGGAGCCCATTGCCCATATCCCAGTTATCATACTCTATGTAGTAGGCAGTACGTTTGGCCGCATTGATGCCTTGAAGTTTGGCAACTAAATGCAAAGCACCATCTATACCGGCGGAAATTCCTGCTGTGGTAATCACATTTCCATTGTCAACATACCTCACATTTTTTCGGACATCTATTTTTGGGTAATTGTTTTCTAAATCGTAGAGTGCATTGTGAAAGGTTGTTGCGATTTTTCCATCAAGAATACCAGCTTCTGCGAGTACGAACGCTCCTGTACAAACCGAAAAATAATAATTGATGTCTTCTTGGTTTTTAACCCAATCAATAACATTCTTATTTTGGGAAGCCGCTTGGGAGTTTCCGCCAAAAAAAGCCAAAATATCAGCTTTAGGTGCATCTTCAATGCTATAGTCCGGCACCACGGTTAAAATACCTTGTGATTTGATGTGGTCCTTTGTTGCAGAAACCGTAAATACCCGGTAACCGGCATAGCTAAAAACTTCCATAGGTCCAGAAAAATCCAAAACCTCCACACCATCTTGAAGGTAAAAGGCAATGGTTTTGGACATTTCTTTTTTTACCAAAGGCATGTTGCAATGAGGGCAAACGCCGGGTGAATCATGGGTTATGTCATCGCAGCTGCTGTCGCATGGTGGACATATATACTTGGTATTGTATTCTGTGTTATTTTGGGCCATGGTCATTACGGAGATAAGGCAAAATATGATAAGTGTTAACTGTTTCATTTTTCCAAGATTGATGATTCGGTCAAAATTAGAAAGGTCACCAGCATTCTGAAAGGACAATTGTGCGCAGTATAGGGACAGTCTTGTTCTTAATTTTTGGAAATTATCTCTGGATTCTTTTTTAATAAAGCTCTTAATTGGTTGCTACTTTTAAGGCCACAGGCTTGTGCGGCGACACTCACTTTTGAGCCATTGGAAAGTAGTTCTGTTGCACGTTCGGCGCGCAATTGGTTTAAATAATCCCCAATAGTTGTCCCAGTGGTGTTTTTGAATAGTCTAGTAAGGTTCCTGCGGCTCATGTGAACCATTTCCGCAAGGGTTTCCACCTTTACTTTGTTCTCGAGATTCTGTGACAACAAATCCTGAACCACATGGATCCTATTATCCAAATGATTCCGATAGCGCAGATAAACGCTTAACTGTGGGTCTTTTGGAGTACGTCGCGAATAAATGACCACTTCTTTGGCGATTTTAGAGGCAAAAACCGGTCCCAAGAGTTCTTCAATAATATAAAGTGCTAAATCTATGCCCGACGAAACGCCGGCACTTGAGTAGATATTTCCATCTTTTACAATCAATCGATCGGACAGGACTATGGCCTTGGAGAATCTATTCTTAAAATCTTCAATGTACTTCCAATGTGTAGTGCATTCCTTTTCATCTAAAATACCGGTCATTCCCATAAGGTAGGCTCCCGTGCAGACCGAACAGATTTTAGCACCGGTTTGGTTTTGCGTTTTGAGCCATTCAAAGAATAAAGAGTGTTTTTCTTTGAACTGTTGGGATAGTAATAAATGAGATTCCAAACCTGGAATAAACAAAAGGTCTTCTTTATTTAGTTGATGAAGCCCAAAATATTCCAAATTACCCATGGATATACCTGCGCTTGACAACTGGTGTAAATTCTTGTCCAAACTTAAATAATGAGTTTCGAAGTCAGCTCCATACTCTTTCGCTTCATAAAATAAGTGAGCAGGACCGGAAAAATCCAAAAGTTGTACCTCAGGTGGAATCAAAAAGAAGACTCGGAACTTGCGTTTATGGCCCATTTTATTGGTAAAGGTCGTTTGTGTCGGCTTCGGCAATATCAACAAAAAGTTGTCCCATTTTGGCACAGATAAGGTTAAAGAACACCTCGCCTTTCTCCTTGCTGGCCTTGCTGGGGTCGCCTACACCGGTATCCTCGCTTATTTTTGACCAAGGACGTTCTGTCCAAGCCCATCCTTCGGAAAAGGCCTTAATCTTGTTTTTGAATTCTTTTCCATCGCCCCATTCTTCTTTGGGCAATACCAGTTCTGGCGTTAGGTGAAGAATAAGGCTGGTTTCCATCTCACCGGCGTGATCGCCGGGCTTGTCAAAAACCCCTGATTCATTTCCAAGGTTGAACCAATTGGTAACGCAAAGGAACATATCGGGGAAAAGTAGCCCCAACTCCCTGATAATGGCTTTCCAATTGTTGCCGCCATGACTATTTAGGATCATAAATTTTTTTATGCCCTGACGATTCAAAACTGTGAGAATATCTTTTAGAATGGCAAATTGCGTGCTTGGATTCAGGTTCATGTCCAAGTAAATATCCGGTTGACCCGTATTTACCCCAAACGGAATCGTAGGAAGCACAATTACTTTGCTGCCCTGTTCCCAAGCAATCTTGGCGGAGGCTTCGGCAATGGACGTTCCCTCGATAACATCGGTTGCATAGGGGAGGTGGTAGTTGTGTGCTTCGGTAGCGCCCCAAGGCAATATAGCAAGGTCAATAGATTCGTCTTTTAAATGTTTCCAGTTGGTTTCTGCCAAAATATAGGGTCTGGGCATGGGTATAATAAGTTAGGTTAAACAAAAAAGCCGTCAAGTTGTAATGACGGCCTTTAAAATAGGTGTTTTTTGTTTTATCCCAAAAATGGATATCTATAATCCTCGGGAGTAACAAAAGTTTCCTTGATCAATCTAGGGGAAACCCATCTTAGAAGGTTCTGCATGGACCCCGCCTTGTCATTGGTTCCCGATGCCCTTGCGCCGCCAAAAGGCTGTTGTCCCACAACGGCTCCGGTGGGCTTGTCGTTAATGTAAAAGTTCCCTGCGGCATTCTGCAAAGCTTTCGTGGCCTCGTCAATGGAATAACGGTCTCCGGACAGTACAGCTCCCGTTAAGCCATACTCCGATGTTCCATCCACTAACTTCAAAGTCTCGCTCCAATCCTTGTCCTCATAAACGTAAATGGTGACCACGGGACCAAAAAGTTCTGTGTACATGGTCTCGTACTGTGGGTTGGTGGTCAATATTACCGTGGGCTCTATAAAATACCCTTCGGATTTATCATAATTACCCCCTGCGATTATTTCAGCATCATTATCGGCTTTTGCCTTGTCAATATATTTGGCCAATTTATCAAAAGAGCCCTCGTGGATCACAGCTGTAATAAAATTACCCATGTCCTCTGGGGAACCTGGTTTATTAAAGGAGGCAATGTCTTTTTTTACCAACTCCAAAATTTCATCGGCAGTGGATTTGGGCAGATATACTCTGGAGGCCGCACTGCATTTTTGCCCTTGGAACTCAAAAGCGCCCCTGCTGATGGCGGTGGCCACCTGTTGGGGCTTTGCTGTTGGGTGGGCAATTATAAAATCCTTTCCGCCCGTTTCGCCAACGATCCTGGGGTAAGTTTTGTACTTGTGGATATTGTTTCCGATCTGTTTCCAAAGATTCTTGAAAACATGGGTAGAACCGGTAAAATGGATTCCTGAAAAATCAGGGCTGTCCAACACCGTATCCGAAATCATGACCGGGTCTCCGTAAACTACGTTGATTACCCCATCGGGCAGTCCAGCTTCCTTGAGCACATCAACAATCACTTTTGCGGAATAAATTTGGCTGTCACTAGGTTTCCATACCACCACGTTGCCCATCATAGCGGCACTGGTGGGAAGATTCCCTGCAATGGCCGTGAAGTTGAACGGGGTTATGGCGTATACAAAGCCTTCCAAGGGACGGTATTCCACGCGATTCCATACTCCTTCGGAAGATTCCGGTTGTTCGTTGTATATCTGGGACATATATTCTACGTTGAAGCGCAGAAAGTCCACGATCTCACAGGCAGAATCGATCTCGGCCTGATAAATATTTTTGGACTGGGCCAACATGGTGGCAGCGTTCATTTTTTGGCGGTAAGGTCCGGCAATCAGTTCGGCGGCCTTTAAAAAAATGGCACAGCGTTGTTCCCAGGTCAAATTGGCCCAAGCATCCCTGGCCTCCAAACAATTGGCGATGGCCTTTTCCACGTGTGCCTTCTCAGCAAGGTGGTATTGCCCAATTACATGTTTGTGGTCGTGGGGAGGGGATAATGGTCGGGTATTGCCCGTTTTTATTTCCTCGCTTCCAATGTAAAGTGGAATGTCCACATTGTCATTATAAAACGCTTTATATTGTTTTAGTACTTCTTCTCGTTCAGGTGAACCCGGAGCATAGCTCAGTACAGGTTCGTTGTATGCAGTTGGAACTTGAAAAAATCCTTTTCCCATAGAAATGTTTTTTTAGAGTTGTACAATTCTATCAAAGGTAATGAAACAGAAACCGAAAATAAAATGACGCCAATTAGTTTATGGCAAAGGGCGCTGCAAACTTAAATGTGGGGATCTCGACCTCGAATTCTTCTGAATTGGTAAAGTTGACCATACGATAATGGCCGCGCATGGCCCCTACGGGTGACGCCAAGAGACAGCCTGAGCTGTAGGTGTGCGATTTGCCCGGTTTTATAACGGGTTTTCTGCCAATTACACCTTCTCCGTCAATGGTCTCCATGTCCTTGAGGGCATCAAATACATCCCAGTGCCTGGCGGTGAGCTGAACGGTGTCCTTGCTAAGGTTCTCTATGGTTATGGTGTACCCAAATGCATAATGTACCTTATAGTTTTTAAAGAAGGTTCCTTCGAAAGAAGTGCGTACCGATATTTTAATTCCTTTTGTTACCTGTGTAAACATAACTGTCAATAGGTTAAACCGCTTCCCGCAAACGTGACTATGATCGTAAAAAAGGCCAGAATCATAAATACCGTGTTCAGAAAGATGTATTTCACAATGGTTTTAAATCTTCCTTGTCCATAGAATTTTCGCATGGCCTTATACAGGTATATGGCAAAAATCAACAGAAAGATTCCTGAGCTGTTTATATTGAATATGGTATCCAATGTGAGGCTAAGGATGAGCAAGATAAACAAGAGGGACTGATTGTGGAAACTAAAAATAAGATGATCGGTGTAGGTATAATTTTTTCTGATGTAAACCAACCAAATGAAGACTGTGAACACCGGCATAAAGAAAAATATGACGAAAGGAAGTTTGGATATGGTTCTATTTACCCAGCTCCCCGGTTCCCTTATTGCCCTTAAAATACTGTTTGCGGAGTTAAATGCCATTCTATTGGTCCAGGTTTTGCCTATGTTGTATCTGGTTTCAGCTTCTTCAAAGTTAAAAAGGGTGTCTTTTTTGATCACATGCCTAAAAAACTCTACTTTTTTGGAAAACCCACCTATGCCCGATTCTTTTTCGAGATTTTTAAAGTAGCCCGTTGGGTCGGCGTCCATAAAGGAGTCTTTCTTTTTTACTTTTTGTTGTGCCCCGTTCACAAAAACACCCAAAGAATCCAAGTATTTCAATTGCTGGGAAAGTTCGGGGTCTACCGCTTTAATCGAATCAAATTTTTGCATACCGACCAAAACCCCGGGATTTACCTTTTTTAAGGAATCCAGGGCTCTTTGTGCCTTTTTGGATTGCTTTTCGAGGACAACGCTGTCTACTTCAAGATCTCCGGAGTCCATATCGAATTTAAATGGGGAGCCATCATAAATGTTGCCGTCAAAATTTTTGGCTGCTTCATCCAGATTGGTGAAATTGGAATTGTAGGCGAACATCAAAAAATAGATAAAGGCCAAACTCAACAAAAACCGGAAAGGGTTGGTGTAGGTTATCCTTTTGCCATTTACGTAGTCCTTTGTAATCCTTCCGGGTCTAAGTAAAAGGGCCGAGAGTGATTTTATTAGCCTGGAATCGTAATTGATCAGGCCCGAGAAAAACTCGTCGATAAAGTCTTTGAGGGTTAATTTCTTGGTACTGTTGGCCTGTGAGCAATTAGGGCGGTACTTGTCGCTTATGTCGAGCGGGTGCCCGCAGTTAAGACATTTTACGCCCCTAAACTTTAGTTCGTAGCGACCTTTGGTGATCAAACCATCTTTTTTCGCCATACCTTTTTTAAGGATTTAGGGCTAAAGATAATTAATTACTGATATTCCTTGAGTTTACGGACCCTATACCTATTATACTATCGTACATGTCCCCAAAATCTCTGTAATAAACCAAGATCAAGTAGTTGTTCTCCGTAAAGTGGAAGTTGCCGCTCACCAGGTTGGGTTCAATTGTACCATCTTCCCTTTGTACAACATACTTATAATTGTAAAAGCCCTGTTTCATCATCAAAGTGGCTTCAAACTTCCCGGTTGATTCGTTGAACGTCATCCTGTTCCCATCGCCCAGTGCATAATTGTTGAACTTTCCGATCACATAAACATTATCGAGGCCTATTTGGTTGGTGTAGGGCAGGCTAAAATGGACCTTGGAATATTCGGCCTCTCTGGAAACATCCTCCCCTTGAAGCGTCCTAACAACAAAATCGCCATTAATGTCAGGAAAGTAGGTGTATTCTTTGTCGTACCGGTATTCGTTGGTGAACAAATAATGGTGGTACACATCCCTCATTTCAATATTGGATATGGCAAAGTTGGGGGAGCGAAGATCCTTGGTGTCGAAGTTTAGGTATTCGTTGCCGCCAAAAAAACTGGTTTCCTCGTTGTATTTGTAAACCAGCTCCGTACCGATAGTGAATTGGGGTTTAATGTTGTATAATGCCGTGGGCCAATGATGGTTTTGTATGATGGCTACTTTTACCTCCTTTTTTGGGTTGACCACGTTAAAGGAAGCTGTGTTGATAGTAAACTGTACCACCTGCTTTGTATTGATGAAGTTGAAATCCCGGGACCTTTTTACTGCGCCTGCAACGGAAACGGCATCCCGATATACCACAAACCTTCTAGAGAATTGGAGATCGCCATAACTGTTGTAGATCTCCAGAACAAAATTGCCGCTCACGGTTAATTTAACATTGTTGTTGGGGATGGTGAGCCGGTAATTGGAATAGGGCTGCAGGGTGGTATAGCTGTTTTCGTAGTCAATAATCCGTTGGTTGTCCGCCCCGGATATGTATTGGGATTTTAGTAACTGGGAAGGGGTCCAATCGTAATCGCAATGGACAATCCTATAATAGTAATCCTGTTCGTTGGCGGTGAGGTCATCGAACTCCAAAGTCATTGATTCCCCGAGCCGTATCACAGGAAATTGATCTTCGGTAGGACCTTTAAAAACCACTGATTTTATGTTTTCCGGTGGATTTACCTCTTCCATAACCTGTCCAAAAGCCGGAGTGGTAATCAAACCTAAAAGAGACAATATGAAGGTAAAACGCATCAAGGGCATAATTTTAGGGTAAAGGTAAACAAAAAGTATGCCTGGGGAATTAAGCTCGGCATAAACCCAATTTTATGGTTAATTATTATGAAAACAATCCTTTTAGTGCTAAATTTGCGTCCGATTTTGATAACAAAAGGTCTACAACAATATGTCTAAAGACATCCGGATTAGAAAGGGGTTGAACATCAACCTCGTCGGGGCGGCAGAGCAGACTATTTCCAAAGCTGTTACCAGTAACGTATACGCCCTAAACCTAGATGATTTCCACGGAATCACTCCAAAAATGTTGATAAAACAAGGGGAAGATATAAAAGCGGGCGAACCCCTCTTTTATAACAAGAACAACGAAGACATGCACTTTGTTTCCCCGGTAAGCGGAGAGCTTGTGGAAATTGTTAGGGGGGCAAGAAGAAGAATCTTGACATTAAAGATTCTTGCTGACAAAGAGCAAAATTATGTTATAAATAAGGTGCCGGATTTGGATACGGCAGATGGTGAGGCCATTAAATCCTACCTTTTACAGTGTGGAGGATGGCCGTTCATTAAACAAAGACCTTATGATGTAATTGCCGACCCAAGTGCAACCCCAAAAGCGATATTTGTTTCGGCATACGCTACGGCGCCATTGGCAGCGGACCCAGACTTTGTCCTAAAGGACAAGGAACAGGAGATTCAAGCAGCGATAATGGGTCTTAGCAAGCTTACACCGGGTAAAATCCATGTGTCTGTCGGTAAATCGAGCAGATCGCCTTTCAATGATATTAAAGGAATAGAACTGCACAAAATCTCCGGCCCCCATCCAGCGGGCTTGGTGGGTACGCAAATCAATAAGATTGACCCCGTGAACAAAGGTGAAGTGGTCTGGACGTTGTCCCCACAGGACCTTGTGATGTTGGGTGAGCTGTTGTTGACAGGTAAGTTCAATGCGGAGCGCATTGTGGCATTGGCAGGGTCTGTTATCAAGGAGCCAAAATACTATAAGACCAAAATCGGAGCCGAAATATCCACTTTTTTATATGCAAGTGGTGTAAAGGAAGATAGGTTTAGGTTGATAAACGGGGATGTGCTTACAGGTACTAAAACCAGTACTGAGGGACATCTTGGTTTTTACAATAATACGGTTACCGCCATTCCAGAAGGGGACGATTACGAATTTTTTGGGTGGAACAAGCCAGTGTTCAATAAAATTTCGTCTACAAGGGCATTGACCTTTTCTTGGCTACAGCCCAACAAAAAATATGATTTGGACACCAATACCAATGGAGAGCACAGGGCTTTTGTGGTAACGGGCAGGTACGAAGAGGTTTTTCCTCTGGACATATACCCACTTCAACTTTTGAAGGCCTGTATGGTAAAGGATTTGGATGAAATGGAGCAATTGGGACTCTACGAAGTGGCTCCCGAGGATTTCTCCTTGACGGAATTCATATGCATATCAAAACAACCGCACCAACAAATAATCAGGGAAGGATTGGATTTGTTGCAAAAAGAACTTGGATAATATGGGCATGAAAGAAAAATTACATCAGTTAAAACTTAAGTATCAGGGCAAAAAAATGGCCCCTGCCTTTAATGCACTGCATACTTTTCTCTATACACCGAACGAAACAACCCATTCCGGGTCGCATGTTCGAGCCGCGGATGATTTAAAACGTACCATGAACACGGTGATCATGGCCTTGGTGCCTTGTTTGCTGTTTGGAATGTTCAATGCAGGGTATCAACATTACTCCGCCATCAATGGTTTTCCTGAGAGCTTTGATCTGTTTGAACACTTTTTGACATGGGATAACTTTTTGGTGGGGATCACCACCATTTTACCTTTGGTGATCGTATCCTACGGTGTTGGTTTGGCCATCGAATTTTTGTTCGCTGTAATCAAGGGCCATGAAGTGGAAGAGGGTTATTTGGTGACAGGTATGTTGGTTCCATTGATCGTGCCCGTTGACACCCCACTTTGGATGTTGACCATCGCCGTGGCCTTTGGTGTCGTTATCGGTAAAGAAGTTTTCGGTGGTACCGGAATGAATATATTGAACCCTGCCCTGACCATACGCGCATTCTTGTTCTTCGCCTATCCAACATGGATGAGCGGGGATAAAGTATGGGTCCACGAAGCTGTGGAAAGAGCTGGAACCGCAGATGCCATTTCAGGGGAAACCATCCTTGGCTCATTGGCCCAAGGGTCGGACTATAGTTATTCACTGGCCGATATGTTCTACGGATTTATCCCCGGCTCCGTTGGGGAAACATCGACCCTGTTGATCATATTGGGGGGGCTTTTCTTGGTTTTCTCAAAAATTGCCTCGTGGAGAATTATGGTAAGTTCCGTTGTAGGTGCTCTGGTTATGGGGCTTATATTCAATGGCATTGTAGATGCCGGTTGGTTGCCCGAGTACAGTAAGTTCTATGCCTTGATGAGTTTCCCTTACTGGCAACATTTGTTGGTGGGAGGTTTGGCCTTCGGTATTGTATTTATGGCCACGGACCCTGTTACAGGTGCTCAGACCAATAAAGGAAAATGGTACTACGGATTCTTTATCGGGTTCCTGTCCGTAATGATCCGGGTGTTCAACCCAGGATATCCAGAAGGTGTGTTCTTGGCCATCTTGTTGATGAACGTATTCGCACCTACCATTGACCACTACGTGGTAAGGGGCAACATTAGAAAGAGATTGAAACGATTTAATACAGCGACCATATATCCAAAAACATCGGATGAGGTTGATTCATTAAAAACGGAAACAGCTTAATTATGGCAATCAATACAGAAAAAAATAGCTACACTGTAATCTTTGCGGTCTTAATGGTTGTTGTTGTGGGATCGCTACTGGCTTTTGTTGCATCTGGCCTTAAACCAAGGATTGATGAGAACGAACGCTTCGAAAAGCAACAAAACATCCTTTATGCCATGGGGGTCGATCAAAATGAGGGCGATGGAGATGTTTCCTTTGTACCAACGACTACAGTTGAAGAGCAATTTTCCAAATTCATAACTTCCCAGTTGGTATTGAAAGGTTCCGAAGCAGTGGAAAAAGAGAATGCTTACCTAATCGATGTACAGAAAGAAATAGCAAAAGCCAAGAATGGGGAGGACGCAGAACTTCCCTTGTTGATCGGTGAAAAGGACGGGGAAAAATTCTATATCATCCCCATGTACGGTAAAGGACTTTGGGATGCGATCTGGGGATATATTTCCTTGGATGAGAACATGGAAATAAAAGGCGTCTTTTTTGATCATAAGGGAGAAACCCCTGGACTGGGTTCCAATATTAACCAACGTTTTTTTATGGACGACTTCAAGGGGGAATCCGTTATGGACGGCAATACCTATGCAGGTGTTAATGTAGCAAAAGGGAACAACGATCCATTGAACAACAATAAAGAAGATAACGCAGTAGATGCTTTGGCAGGTGCTACCATTACCGGTAATGGGGTAACCGCAATGATCAAAGAGAGCCTGAAGCTTTACAAACCCTATTTACAAACCATTAGATCCAATTAATATGGCGCTACTATCAAAAAAAGATGCAAATCTGATAAAAGACCCGTTAGCGGATAACAACCCTATCACCATTCAAGTATTGGGTATCTGTTCCGCCTTGGCAATTACCGCGGAGCTAAAAGCTTCGGTGGTAATGGCAATATCCGTATTGTTTGTAATGGGAGTGGGTAACGTGGTAATTTCGCTCATACGAAATATTATCCCATCAAAAATCAGGATCATTGTACAGTTGGTCGTGGTTGCCGCCTTGGTTATTATTGTGGATCAAGTATTAAAGGCTTTTGCCTACGACCTAAGTAAGACCCTATCGGTATTTATCGGCCTTATTATCACCAACTGTATCATTATGGGACGTTTTGAGGCTTTTGCATTAGGAAACGGTCCCCGCAGAGCTTTTCTTGATGGAATAGGGAACGCTCTAGGATATGGGGTCATTCTGGTCATAGTAGGGTTCTTTAGGGAACTCCTTGGTTCTGGAACACTTTTCGGGTTCAAAGTATTGGGGGATCCCATCGCAAAAACTGGATTGTACTCCATCGGTTACGAAAACAATGGATTTATGATCATACCACCTGCGGCATTGATTGTTGTGGGAATCATTATTTGGGTGCAACGCTCCAGAAATAGAGCATTAATTGAAGAAGCATAAACTAAGGAAGCATGTTAGAGCATTTAGAACTATTTTTTAGATCAATCTTCGTAGACAATATGGTGTTTGCGGTCTTTTTGGGAATGTGTTCCTACTTGGCCGTATCCAAAAAGGTTTCTACAGCTGTAGGATTGGGAGCTGCCGTAATATTCGTGTTGGGCGTTACCGTGCCCTTAAACTGGTTGTTGGATAAATATTTGCTGCAAGATGGAGCCTTGGTTTGGTTGGGCCCGGAATACGCCGATTACGACCTTAGTTTCCTATCGTTCATTCTATTTATTGCAACCATTGCCACAATGGTGCAGTTGGTGGAGATCGTGGTAGAGAAATTTTCGCCATCACTGTACAACTCCTTGGGTATTTTCTTGCCTTTGATTGCGGTGAACTGTGCCATCTTGGGGGGTTCCTTGTTTATGCAGACAAGGGATATCCCTAATATTGGGTTGGCCTTGAATTATGGGGTAAGCTCGGGGATTGGATGGTTCTTGGCTATTTTGACCATTGCGGCCATTCGCGAAAAGATCAGATATTCCAACGTGCCCGCGCCACTGCGAGGTTTGGGAATCACTTTTATAATCACAGGCTTAATGGGAATCGGGTTCCAAAGCTTTGGAGGCATGCTCACAGGAGACAACGAACCACCAGAGGAAACCCAAAGCACAACCGTTGAGGCCCAAGAAGTCCAAGAAGAAAAAGAAATTAAAAAAGAGATTGAGGATAAGGAAGAAGCAGTCTCTTATAACGAAGCCATAAACAGATAGAAGATGATATTAGCCGCAAGTACCGGGGGTACTATTCTAATTACCGTAGTAGCATTTCTTGTTTTGTTGTTAGTCTTAGTGGCGCTATTGCTGTTCACTAAGGAGAAACTATCCCCATCCGGTCCTGTAACGATTACCATTAATGGTGAAAAAGAGTTGGAGGTAGGCTCGGGAGGCTCCCTGTTGTCCACCCTGGGTAACCAAAAAATATTCCTCCCATCCGCTTGTGGTGGAGGAGGAACCTGTATTCAGTGCGAATGCCATGTACTTTCAGGTGGGGGCGAAGCATTGCCTACCGAAACCCCGCACTTTTCCAAAAAGGAGTTGAGCGAGGGCGCTCGTTTGGCCTGTCAGGTCAAGGTAAAGCAGAATATGGAAATTACCATCCCCGAAGAGGTGTTCGGTATTAAAAAATGGAATGCCAAAGTGGTGCGTAACTATAACGTGGCCTCCTTTATCAAGGAGTTTGTTGTTGAGATTCCGGAGGAAATGAATTACAAAGCAGGCGGATACATCCAGATTGAAATTCCACCATGTGAGGTGAAATATTCCGATATCGATATTACAGCCCACCCAGAGGAGCACGAAACTCCGGACAAATTTCAAGCGGAGTGGGATAAATTCAACCTATGGCCATTGGTCATGAAAAATCCCGAAACCGAGGAAAGGGCATATTCCATGGCTTCTTACCCTGCAGAAGGAAGGGAGATTATGTTGAACGTCCGTATTGCCACCCCACCATGGGACCGTTCCAAGAACGGATGGATGGACGTAAATCCAGGTATTGCCTCTTCTTATATTTTCAGTTTGAAAAAAGGCGACCCCGTGACCATTTCAGGTCCATTTGGTGAGTTCTTCATCAATGAATCCGATGCCGAAATGCTATACGTAGGAGGTGGTGCCGGAATGGCTCCAATGCGTTCGCACTTGTACCACTTGTTCAGAACTTTGAAAACCAATAGAAAAGTGACCTATTGGTATGGAGGACGTTCCAAAAGGGAGTTGTTCTACATTGACCATTTCAAGCAATTGGAAAAAGAATTCCCCAACTTTAAGTTTTACATGGCACTTTCAGAACCGCTGGAAGAGGACAATTGGAAGGTGAAGAAAGACATCAATGATGAAGAAGGGGATGGTTTTGTTGGGTTTATTCACAACTGTGTTATCGATAACTATTTGAACCATCATGAAACGCCAGAGGATATAGAACTATATTTCTGTGGACCACCTTTGATGAACAAAGCCGTACAGAAAATGGGAGAGGATTTTGGTATTCCAGATGAGAATATCAGGTTCGACGACTTTGGAGGATAGAACCAGAAATTGATTATCACCTCGAGCATTGTCGAGAGGTAGGAATAAAACCAAACCGATGCTCATGCATCGGTTTTTTTGTTAGCTATGGGAAGAGAATTAACAGAACAGGAACTGCACAACTTGGCCATGAACATTGTGGGGCGCGAGCTTGAGGCCGATGGTTTTGAATTTATGGCCATTAACAGTAAGCTCAAGAAAAACCCGCAGTATGTGTGCCTAAAGGAAAAGGTGTTGCATTTTATAGTGGTTAGGAATGTGGAATTCCCCCTAAACCCAAGGGAGTACGATGAAGAATTGATGCGTACCGTAAAGAATCACGCGGAGAAATTCGAGGCCAGAACCTATTTTGCAGGTGTCGGACTCTCCAATGCCGCGGACAGGACCGAACCGTTGTATTTGGATGAAGAATATGTGGTGGACTATCAAGGTTTAATTGAAATATAAATGAAGTATAAAGTATTGTTTTTAGGATTGGTCGTACTTTTTTTAAACTGTACGCCAAAGGAACACGTCAAAAACCAGAATTGGGGCAATGCATTGGGGACCACCTATTCCATCATTTACATTGCTGATGGGGAGTTGGACTATCAACAGGAGATAGACTCTGTTTTTCAAGTGCTGAACCAATCCATGTCCACTTATATTCCCTCATCCGATATTTCCAAGATCAATGCGGGTGACTCCACTATTGTCGTGGATGATATGTTCAAAGAGGTATTTGAAGTTTCAAGTAAGGTTCACAAAGCTTCAAATGGCTATTTTGACCCCACTGTGGGTGTTTTGGCCAATGCTTGGGGATTTGGCCCGGGCGAGCAGTTGGAGCTCGATAGCCTTCGTGTGGATAGCTTATTGGGTTACGTAGGATGGGAAAAGGTACAATTGAACGCAGATAATACCATTACAAAGGCCCATCCGTCCATCCGTTTTGATTTTAATGCCGTGGCCAAAGGGTATGCCATAGACCGATTGGGGGCCATGCTGGATGAAAAGGGCATCAAAAACTATTTGGTGGAAGTTGGTGGGGAGGTTCTCGCCAAGGGAACCAACCTTGATTCGGGGAAACAATGGTCCGTTGGTATAGATGATCCGCAGGCGGAAACCGGTCGTCAGCTAAAACAGATAGTTTCCTTGAAAGATGTAGCGATGGCCTCATCTGGCAATTACCGAAAATTTAGGGTAGACCCTGAAACAGGGGAAAAATATGTGCATACCATAGACCCTAAAACAGGATACACCAAAAATTCCAATGTGCTGGCCACAAGTGTTGTGGCAAAGACCTGTGCTGTAGCCGATGCGTTTGCAACAACCTTTATGGTGATGGATCTGGAAGATTCCAAACAAGTGCTTGAAAATCATGGGGAGTTGGAAGCCTACATCATCTATTTGGATGAAAATGGGCAGACACAGGAGTTTTTTACGCCGGGTTTTGGGGCTTTGATCAAGAATTGATCATTTCCTGACCACTGGAATAATTTCACCTTTCGCCAATCTGTACTTTTCAACCGTTTCCTTTGGGATTTTTTTGGTGTAATCCACCTCTTCAACCACAAATCCAATACTGCGAAGCTTGTCAAAATAATCCCGTCCGTATATCCGGACATGATCATACTGCCCAAAAATGCGTGCTCTTTCTTTTTTATCGGTAATGGAATCATCCTCAAAGGTTTTTTCCCGATTCAAGTCCTGTGGAATTTGAAATATGCCCCATCCTCCAGGTTTCATGATGCGATAGAGTTCTTGCATGGCCTTGGTGTGATCGGGAATATGTTCCAAGACGTGGTTGCATAAAATCACGTCGAAGGTATTGTCATCAAAAGGCAAGTTGCAGATATCAGCCTTTACATCAGCCAAAGGTGAATTGAGGTCCGTTGTGGTGTATTCCAAATTATTCAACTTTTTAAAGCGTTTGTAAAAGGCTTGCTCCGGGGCAAAGTGAAGCAACTTTAACGGTTTAGTGAAGAAATCCGTTTCGTTTTTCAGGTACAGCCACAGTAATCGATGCCTTTCCAACGAAAGGGTAGAGGGGGAGAGTACATTTTCCCTCGGGACCTCATAACCATAAGGCAAAAATTTCCTGAATGATTTACCGTCAATCGGGTCGGTATATGCGCTTCCCTTTAGGGAAAAGGCAATCAACGGGCGTACCCAATAGCTTAATCGGATAAGTAAGGGTCTGGGAATTAGATTAAGGAAGTATTTAAATATTTTTGACACGGATAAAATGATTAATGCCTGTTGTGAACCTAGACTGCCTATTGAGTCAAACAATAGGTCAGTTCGGGTTTTTTCCTTCAGGAAAAAGTATCGAGAACTGTGGATTGAGTGCCGCTTTTCAAATTCCCGATAAAATTTTTGAACGTTTCACTCCCAAAAATCACCCGAATTGACGAATTTACATCAGAACTTATTTTAAAGCACCAATTTCTTACTACGGAACTCATCCTCTTCGTCGCTGGTAATCCCCAGGGCATCATAAATATATTGGTAGGTGGATAGTAGTTCAGGTTTACCCTCCACAAGGGCTACATCGTGTTCAAAGTGTGCACTTGGTTTGCCATCGGCAGTAAGTATGGTCCAACCATCCTTTAATTGTTTTATGCGTTTTGTGCCCATGTTGATCATGGGCTCTATGGCGACAACCATACCGTTTACAAACTTTTTGCCACGGCCTCTTTTGCCGTAGTTGGGCATTTGTGGATCCTCGTGGAGCTCTCGGCCCAGACCGTGGCCTACCAATTCGCGTACCACGCCATACCCATGGTCTTCTGTATATTTTTGAATGGCATAGCCTACATCGCCTACGCGATTACCCAGTTTAAACTCCCTTATGCCTATGTAAAGCGATTCTTTGGTAACCTTGAGTAGTTTTTTGGTTTCTTCAGCAACTTCACCCACTTCAAAAGTATAGGCATGGTCTCCGTGGAAACCATTTTTAACGGCTCCACAATCCACCGAAACAATGTCGCCCTCCTTTAAGGGTTCACTGCCTGGTATGCCATGTACCACTTGGGCATTTGGACTCCAATTTAAGGTGTTCGGAAAATCGTACATCCCCAAAAAACCGGGGACGGCTCCCTGTTCCCGAATAAATTCTTCGGCCATTTTATCCAATTTCAATGGACTGGCCCCGGGCTTTATTTCCTTGGCCAAGAGGCCCAAAGTTTTGGATACCACCAAAGCGCTCTCGCGCATCAACTCAATTTCTTCAGCTGTTTTTACATGAATCATAGCCGCAAAGATAAATTGATTCTGGGGATTTTAAGGAATGTTTGTCTACACCAATGGTTTTTGCGTCATTAATTCGGGTTGCGGAACGCCCAATAATTTAAGAATGGTAGGAGCGATATCGCCCAAAACGCCGCTTTTTACTTCTTTTATGTCGTTGTCCACCAAAATAAGCGGAACCGGGTTGGTGGTATGCGCCGTGTTGGGGCTACCATCTGGGTTGATCATGGTGTCGCAGTTTCCATGGTCTGCAATCACTATGGTGGAATAGCCGTTTTCCAGTCCAGCGGTTATAACATCTTTGGCGCATTGGTCGACGGTTTCACAGGCTTTTATGGCAGCCTCCATAACCCCGGTGTGCCCGACCATATCGGGATTGGCAAAATTGAGGCATACAAAGTCCGCTTCCCCTTTCTTTAATTCAGGGATAATGGCATCGCGAATGTCGTAAGCGCTCATTTCGGGTTGAAGGTCGTAGGTGGCCACTTTGGGTGACGGGCAAAGAATACGCTGTTCGCCCTCAAAAGGTTCTTCGCGGCCCCCATTGAAGAAAAAGGTAACGTGCGGATACTTTTCGGTTTCGGCGATGCGGATTTGCTTCTTACCATTTTTGGCAAGGGTCTCGCCCAAGGTATCTTTTATGTTCTCTTTGTTGAATATGATTTTGATTCCTTTGAAAGAATCATCATAATTCGTCATGGTAACATAGTACAAATCCATTTTGTGCATGTTCTGCTCATGGAAATCCTGCTGGCTCAAGGCTTGGGTCAGCTCACGGCCACGATCTGTTCTAAAATTGAAGAAAACAATAACATCCCCATCTTGGATTTTGGCAAGGGGCTCATTATTAGCATCGGTTAAAACCAAGGGTTTGATGAATTCATCCGTAACACCGTCATCATAACTTTTTTGCATGGCCTCACCAATATGCTGTATTTTTTCTCCTGCTGCATTTACGACAACATCATAGGCCATTTTTACACGCTCCCATCTTTTGTCACGGTCCATGGCGTAATACCTGCCAATAACTGTGGCCAATTTGGTCTTTTTGTCGGAGCAGTAATTATCAAGATCCACCAAAAAGCCTTTACCACTTTTTGGGTCTACATCCCGACCATCGGTAAAAGCGTGTACAAAAGCGTTTTCCACGCCGCTTTCGTCGGCGGCCTTGATCAAGGCCTTTAAGTGGTCGATGTGGCTATGCACCCCACCATCGCTCACCAAGCCTAAAAAGTGGACCGGTTTATGGTTTGCCTTGGCATATTCAAAAGCATCTTGGAGTACTTTTTCTTTTTTTAAGGTGTCTTCTTTTACGGCTTTGTTGATCTTGGCCAGATCCTGGTACACGATTCTTCCCGCGCCAAGGTTCATGTGCCCTACCTCACTGTTTCCCATCTGTCCCTCGGGCAATCCAACGTTCATTCCGTCGGTGTGCAGATCGGCATCGGGGTATTTTGTGTATAGTGAATCGATAAATGGAGTGTTGGCCTTTTCAATTGCCGAAACCTTTGGATCTGGGGATTTTCCCCAACCATCCAAAATCATGAGAATAACCTTTTTGTTCATAGTGAAATATTGTACCACAAAAATAAAGTGATCTGGTTGGATGCCCTAGTTTTTTGTTAAAATTCTAATTATGAACTTGTTAATAATCTTATGTTAAAAATGAAGAATTGTTAAAGTTTCGTTATTTAACTGTTAATCGTGTAACATCACATGTTTTGATAAGTCTATTTTTATGAGAAGTAAATTCATTAATCAAAAACAATTCATCATGAAAAAAACAATCTTTTCAGTGGCCTCACTATGTCTGTTGGCCCTAAGCGGCGTTTCTGCCAACGAACTCAAAACAAACGATTTTGGAACTTCCATTGAAATGGTAAGCCCGGATGAGCTCAGCAGTTTTTGCAAGGCTGTAATGCAGGGCGATGTAGAGACGGTTAAAAAATTCATTGAACTTGGAGAGGACGTCAACCAAAAATCCTTGGGCAAGGCACCTATCCATTACGCGGCCCGTTACAACAAGGTCGAAGTATTACAAGTACTTATTGATCATGGGGCAGACCTTAAAAAACGTTGCGACGGGGGTATGACCGCCATGAAATATGCCAAATTGTCCAACGCCACCGAAGCACAGGCCGTGTTGGAAGCTGCTATGAAAAAATAGAAAGGGAGTTCATTCCAATGAAAAAGGGCGCATCCAATGGATGGGCCCTTTTTCATTTCATATTAGTGTTCTTGCAAAAGAGTGTGGCCCTCTTGACTTAAAATTCAAACCCGGTAAAAGCCCGGTACAAAAATGCATATAGGGCCATAACAAGCATGACCCCGCAAAATATAGAATACCCTTTTAAAAAGAGCACTACAAAGCTAGGTTTGCAATCGTCAAATGCCTCTAAATAGAGGTCTTTAAAATGTAATAGTGTTCCCATATGTTCTCTCTTTTTATTGCATAACAAAAAGATTAAGAGAAACTTAGTAGGATTTGGGCCGTTTGCCCAAAGGTACGGAAATTAAGCCAATCTCCTTTTTTTATCGATAAACCACCAATTCTATCGACCTGAATATTTTTCGATGGCTTCCTTTATCTTTTCAATACGGTTTTCGGGGTCGGGGTGGGTACTTTGGAACTCGGGAACCCTGTTGGGTCCTGCGGCCGCTTTCAATACTTTCATGACCGCTATCATCTCATTGGGGTCGTACCCGGACGCTATCATAAATAATACGCCGAGTTCATCACTCTCCAATTCGTCGCCCCTGCCATTGGTTAAAAGGGTGTTTTGACCGATGCCCGCAACCAAACCGCCCATATCGCCACCGACCGAGGCGCCCGTGGCCAAGGTTTGCCAAAAATTGCTTTCGGCTATACGTTCGGCAGAATGCCTGCCGATCACATGGCCGATTTCATGGCCCAAGACACCGGCAAGTTGTGGTTCGCTCAGTTGGGAGAACAGGGCATAAGTGATAAAAATCTGTCCGCCGGGCAGCGCAAAGGCATTGATGGTGCGGTCGTCCGCCAAAAGATGAAATTCGTATTGATAAGGGGTTTCCTTGGCCACACTATTTTGCACCAGTTTGGTACCCACGGCGTCCACCAAAGCCTGCATACGCTCGTCCGGATAGAGCCCCCCGTGTTGCTGCGCCATTTCCGGGGCAGCTTGCAGCCCAATGGCAATCTCCTGTTCCGTGGTCATGTCTATGTTCTGGGTCCTGCCGGTATAGGGATTTTCTTCTTGGTTGCTGCACCTGCGAATAAAGGCAAAAGCAACAATGGCCAAACCGATCAGGATGCGTATCCTCCAACTTCCTCTTCCGATTCTCATGGGCTAGTGTACTGGTAAGTTGAAGATACAAAAAAACCGTTATAGCAGTACAGGGTTTATGTCCAAGATATTGTCCTGAACGTAGGTTCTTATAAAACCAGCGGTAAAATGTTCTTTGCCCAGAAACCTTTCTTGTTGCATCAACTTTAAAATGTTGAGCTTACGGTAGGCCGTTAGCATGGGAATGGATATGGGCGCATAACTGTAATGCCAGGGCTCGTACTTAAACCCCCTTCTTCTTGGATTGTTGGTGTAGACAAGATAGAAGCCGTATTTTGTCGAGTTTTCGTCCAGCCAAAGCTTGAGTCCTTCAAAAGGGCCGCCCGCCTCAAATTTTTCGGAATCCAGCACATCGCCCGATACTTTGGGGAACCCATCGATAATATCGATGTCGGTGCCCCAATGGTGCCTGCTCGTTCCCGGAATGGTGGAATATTCAATAATCTTGTCAATAGCCTCCAAAGGGGCCATACCTTCTTCGGTATAGCTTAGATATTTGCGCTCCCAAATGCGCTCTTGATGGTAAAAATCCCTGAAACTGGATACTATTTTAATGTCAAAACCATCGGAATAGGCCGCTTTTTTCATTTTCAAAAAGGACTTGTATGCCTCTTCCTTTAAATTGATGCCCTCGCCAAAGAGTTCAATATCCGCTTTGCCCATAAGCTCGGCCGTGGAGTAATCCGGGCCATAAAAATCGGGTAAAATGGGAGGGATGGTACAGGCCAGGCCTGATGCAGAAGCAGTTTTAATAAAAGTCCTTCTTTTCATTGATTTTCTTTTTTATGGATTGTAACCAGACTGATATTTTGTCTGTGTCATTCCGAACAAAGTGAGGAATCTCACGGGAATCAAAAAGATTCTTCATTTCGCTACGATACATTCAGAATGGCAACCTTAGAATGGAAACTCTTGGTCACACCACTTTTTTTCAGATTTTTCACCAAGTTAAGAAGTATTTTTAATTGAAAAAGCATTCCCCGATGTCATTGTAGGGGTTTGAAGTCGTCATTCCCATGAAAATGGGAATCCAAATAAGTGAGTTTTTGTATTCAAGTAGAAATGAAATAAGGTGACTGCTATCGGTCCAAGAAAAGGAAACCGGAATACTCCAGTTCCAGATCATCCAAGGTGACCAGGTAAAAATAAACACCTTCGGGCAGACCTGAAGCTTGGTTGGTGATTAAGGTTCCCGTGTTGGCAAGGCCGTAAAAATCGTTGGTGTAGTTTACTTTCTCAAAAACTTTTTGTCCGTATCGGTTAAAAATGCGCAAACTGTTGTTCGGTGATTCCTCCATGCCGTCAATCACCAAAAAATCGTTGGTGCCATCGCCATTTGGACTCAAAAAGTAGTTACCCAAGGTGGGGTTTTCCACGGCAAAGGTATCCGTGGGCAGGGGAATGGTACCAAAGGTAATGGCCGCATAATTGCTGGGCACAAAGGTTTCGGAAGTAACAAAACCCTGTGTAAGGTCGCCACTAATGGCAGCGTTGCCGATGATTACCCATTGGTTGGACGATTTGCTCCATCCCACCACAATAATGGATTCCAAAGTGGCATTGGGAATGGTGCCCAAAGCACTCCTCGTGTTCCATGAAATGGTCACTTGTGCGGGCACATCGCTTTGTAAGACCCAAAATTCGCGATCGGTAACAGTTCCGATGTCCTGTACTTTTTCTTCGGTGTCAAAACTTTCCAAAATAGAGGAAGGAGCGGAGGGGTCCTCAAAAAAATAGGCGCATACGGCCAAAGGTGTGGCGCTTTGTGAGTTTAATGTTAAAGGTCTGAGTTGCTCCGGGTCGCCCACGGGGAACGAAAATACATCGCGATTGTTAATGGCGGCAAAGCCCGTTACTTTGGATGCGTCGCTTTCTCCGGTGAAAAAACCTTGGTCCATAAAACTGAGGTTTACCGCAGGTATGTTGGTCGGGGTCAGGAAATTGCCATCAATAAAATTGACGTTGTTCCGAACCATGACGGGATTTTGTAAAAACACGTTACTGTCCATCATAATCTCCGTGTCCCAAAGGGTCGGGGGAATGCTTCCGGAAACAATGATGGCACGGTTGCCATAAAAACCGACCAGCCCATTGGTTTGATCAAAGTTGGCATCGTTTATAAAATCGGTGTGCAGCCCAATGTTGGCATTGTTGTGCACGCTAAAGTTGCCACTGTTGTACAACCCGCTTTGGGCCACCCCAAAGCTGACCGATAATAAGAATGCTATGTGGAGGAGGGGTTTCAAGGATTACAAATTAGTTACAGTAAAATACCAGTCTGCATCGGTAGGTAAGTAATTAGTCTCATTGATATTTACCGTATGGGTATGAGATTCGGGTATAGTCGGATTTGGTGTGCTGGTTAACAATGGATTTGAGCTTGTGGCAGGAGCATATATGAGGACGTCAAACCCGTTAATTGTAGGGTTTGAAACTTGAACGGTCGCTCCTGGGATTGCTTCTAAAAGAGTGAGTTGAACAATATAATTGTTATCTCCGGAGTCTCTTGGGGTGTCAAAAACAACCTCATATTCTCCTGGTGACAATGCATCATAGTTTATTGATGCACCAATTAGTTTTCCTGCATCATTTGAACCATCACTATTTATTTTACCCAAGGCAACAATAGGATTGGTAACGGCAACTTCAAAATCTTGACCTGTAGCTGAAGGGGTAACTGTAATTCCTTCTCCTTCTGTTACGTCTTGGAGCTCGTTTTCGGGATCTATGTCCAGGTCTGCGGCATTGCTTGTGGCCAGGGAGTCGATGGCCCCCTGTACGGTAGTCTGTGAGAAGCCTGAAACAGAGGTGTCGAAGGCCACGCTGTCAGCCACTTGTTGGAGGAACAGTGCCCCGTCGGTTCCGAAGGTTATATCGTTG
>NZ_JBSXNR010000021.1:0-20916 GCF_056857735.1 Flagellimonas sp. L-11 | reverse complement strand
CCCGGGCAACGAGCGCCCCTTCGAGGTGAACTTCTTCTCTTTGATAAGGAACCTGACCATGACGGGCTTTTATACGAGCAAGATCGGGATCGAGGAGATCGGTTACAAGGGGAACCAGCCCAATGTATGGGACGGTGTCCCGGAGGATGTGCTGGAACAGCACGGGGTATCGTACGACGAGGAATGGCTCGCCAAATGTGTGGACCAGAGCAAGCGGGGCATCATCGCCGAATGGGACGAGGATGGAAACCTCTTAACGTAATGTATATGGAATAACCAAAGCTTCTTTATGGAAAATTCTGCCATAGATTGGATTTGAGTTAGTTTAGTTAATTTGATACAGGCTCCTTTTTAGGGGCCTGTATTCATTAATCCATCTCAAACCACGTTTTAAAATAAATTGAAAATCCCCATGGTTTTGTATATTCAAAGATTCAAAAGATCTTTATCATACATAACTGTACAGCATGCATTTCAGGCTTTTATCGATCATATTGTTGTTGGTCCGTTTATCGGTTAACGGTCAACAATTATTACCCCCGATTCAAAATTATCAATTACTGGATTATAAGGGAGGCAGTAAAAACTGGGATGTTGCCGTAAATGGCAAGGGTGAACTTTTTGTAGCCAATAACAAAGGCTTGCTCCATTATAATGGGGAGCAGTGGACTTTGAACAAATTACCCAACAATACCATAATACGTTCTGTAGAGAGTATCGGTGATAGGGTATATACGGGTTCGTACGAGGAGTTTGGCTACTGGACCAAGAACAGGTTTGGAGAGTTGGGCTATACCTCCTTGACGCACCTTATTAAGGACCATACGTTTACCAGTGAGGAATTCTGGGAAATTTTTCCAGCTAAGGATGGAAGGGTAATGTTCCGCTCCTTTTCAGCAATTTATTCCTATGATAACAATAAAATATCCGTTGTGGATCCACCAGATGTGGTTTCTGATTTTATTGAGTTCAATGATAGATTGATTGTAGCTGGGGGATCTGTAGGTCTTTTTGAGGTGAAAGATCAGGGGTTGGTGTCCCTGCCAAACCAAGATATCTTGTTGGGGAAGACCGTTAATGATATGGCCATTTTCCAAAACAAACTTTTGATAGGGACCAAATTGCATGGTTGTTTTTTGTACGATGGCAGCACATTATCACCATGGTCGGCTCCCATAAATGACGACCTAAAACAACATCAACTAAATAAGATAACCCTTTTGGGCAACGGTCTTCTGGCTTTGGGGACCATTAAAAATGGAATGTACCTGTACGATACGGTTTCTAGGCGTTACAGCGTATTGAATAGGGAATCCGGTCTTCAAAACAACACGGTACTATCCTCTTTATCGTTCAAAGATCAATTGTGGTTGGGACTGGACAATGGAATTGCCCGGGTAAAACTGAACAACCCAATAGCATACTATACCGACTATACAGGTGGCCTGGGCATGGTCTACGATATAGCATGGTACAACGGTAAATTATTTTTGGGCAGCAACACAGGGGTCTTTTATTTTGAGGGCAACGAACTTAGGTTTGTAAGTGGCTCGCAAGGCCATGTTTGGGACTTGGAGGTTATAGAGGGCGATTTGCTCTGTGGGCACAACACAGGGACCTATAGGGTGACCGAGAACAGCTTTGAACTCGTGGGAGCGATCGCGGGGGGATATCAAATAATCAAAGTACCTGATGCGAACTCAACCTTTGTTCAGGGTACGTACAACGGACTCGCAAAGTTCAAAAAACTCGATAACGGCCAATGGGAAGTGACAAAAATCGAGGGATTTGATGATCCCGTCAAGCAGCTGTGTTTTGAAACACCCAATATTCTTTGGGCAGCACACCCCTACAAAGGCTTTTATAGGATCCATTTTGAAAAGGGGGCATATAAAAAGGTCAAAAGTATCCAAGGTTTTGAAAGCGAGGGCGCTCCGAGCCAATACAATGTAAAGCTCTATAATATCAAAAACAATATTGTACTCAACAGTGAGGGCAATTGGTTTGCCTATAACCCTATCGCGGACCGGATCGAACCCTTTGAAGCGTTCATGTATTACCAGAACAAAGAGCTGTTGTTTTTTGATGAACACTATTTTTGGTTTGTAGATGATAAAGAGCAGAAGGCTATTATCCATACCAATTTAAAAGGCGATAGTCTACTGATTACGGATCTTCCCTTAAGGGAACGATTGGCACCGGATTCACAGAAAGTGGTAAGGGTGAACGATAGTGCATCCTACATAACTTTAACGGATGGATTTGCCAAGATAAACACCAATGGCCTTAAAAGTCTTTCCGAAAATCAGGAACTTCCTGTACCAAATTTTGTTGTCTTAAAGGATCAGAAAGCAAAACATTCCGTTTTGGGTGGATCTGTGGAAATACCCTTTGGGCACTCTCAATCCCTAGCTATTGAGGTGGCATCGCCAGAATATATATCGCCCCATTATTATTACAAGTTGGAAGGTCCTAAGGAATATTCGGAGTATGCAGAGAACGGGTTCATCAACTTTCAAAACCTGCCCTATGGCGCATACACCCTTAAAGTGGCTACCGTGGGTATGGGCAATGCCATATCCGAATCCAATAGCTTGAACTTTGAAATATTGCCACCATGGTATTATTCATGGTGGAGTCTTTTTCTTTATGCAGCATTAGGGGGCTTGGCAATTTATTTGGTAAGGCGATACAACAGAAAAAAACTGGAAAGAAAGCATAGGGAACTTTTGGAGCGTATGGAGCAGGAGCAACAGGAACGAATGGCAAAATTGGAAAAAGAAGAGTTGGCCAAGGAAGTAAAGCTCAAACAAAATGAGTTGGCCAGTACAACACTGAACATCGCCAGAAAAAATGAAATGATATTGGAACTTAAGAACATGTTGGTGATGAACAAAGATAAATTCCCCAATTCCCACCGGTACAGGTCCTTCATTAAAAAGCTGAACAGTTCGATCGAGGATACGGAAGATTGGAAACGTTTTGAGGTCAATTTTAAGGAATTGCACGAAGATTTCTTTGAACGACTGCTCAAATCATACCCGGTATTGACACCAAAGGACCTTAAATTATGTGCATACCTCAAAATGAACCTTTCTACCAAGGAAATCGCCCCCCTAATGGGGATAACGATCAGGGGAGTGGAAATACACCGTTACCGACTGAGAAAAAAACTCGAGATGGACAGTTCGGAGAACCTTTCCAATTTTCTTATCACCTTTTAAAACCATGGAATCGCTTACTTAGATATGTTAAAAGTGATTTAACAAACTACATCAACACTACATCATAGTGTTAATTCTTTTTACATCAAAATAAGAAGCACTACTGCAAACGCGGTGAAATAAGGCTTTTGAGCTCTTTATTTGATGATGTAATTTTTATGTATTCCAACTAGCCTTTGATCACAAGCTGCTTTATTAATTTAGTAAAAATCTAACTCTATTTTTGCACAATTATGAAAATTAAAAGCAAACTATTGCTAATCTCGTTTTTGCTGTTTCAGGCTGTACTTTTGGCTCAAGACAATATAACGATTTCGGGAACGGTCATGGATGATCAAGGACAACCGTTGCCTGGGGCAAGCATAGTGCTACAAGGCACTACAACAGGGATTCAAACAGACTTTGATGGTAATTATCGTTTGGAGAACATTCCGGGTAACGGAACATTGGTGTTCAGTTATGTCGGATTTACAACTCAAACGGTACCTATTAATAGTAGGACGACCATTGATCTGACCATGCGGGAAGACACCCAAAACTTGGACGAAGTGGTCGTGGTAGGTTACGGTACCCAAAAGAAAGCCGATTTAACGGGTTCCATTGCCACAGTGGATGCGGAACAAATTGAAAAAACACCATCGGCAAACCCAGTTCAATCTTTGCAAGGCAAAGTGGCCGGTGTTCAGATTGTATCGCCAGGTTCACCAGGAGCTTCTCCTACAGTTAGGATTCGTGGTTTGGGAACCTATTCCGATGCAACCAGTTTACTGTATGTGGTAGACGGCATGTTTTACAGCAATATAGATTTCTTGAACCCCAACGACATCAAGTCGATGAACGTGCTAAAGGATGCTTCCTCTTCAGCCATTTACGGGGTAAGGGCGGCCAACGGTGTTATCATCATCGAAACCAAGTCCGGTGGAAAAAACAGAAAACCTACTATAGAGTACAATGGCTATACGGGTATTCAGCGTGCCCAAAATGTACTTCAGATGGCCAATGCCGAACAATTTGTCACCATGGCTGTTGAGTCTAGCTCCGAAGCGGACGTCCAATTTATATTGAATGCCATGCAACGCTATGGCAGAAGTCGTATTAATCCGAACGTGCCCGATGTGAATACGGATTGGTACGATGAGATCATTCGTGATGGACTTATTCAAAACCACAGTATAAGTGTTACCGGTGGAACCGATAATGTATCTTATTCCCTTGGTACAAACTATTTCTCTCAAGAAGGGTTGTTGGATATGAAAAACGAATACGAAAGGTTTAATATCCGCTCCAAACTGGATGTGGACGTTCTCGATAATTTAAAAATGGGGGTGAACACTGTTTTTAGTAACGCAACCCAGCAAACACCAGAAAACTCGGCCTGGTTCAAAGCGTATTTTGCCGTTCCTATTCTTCCTGTTTTTGATGATATGAACACCGAGGCAACACCCACACGCTATGCCAACGCCCAAGCATTGGGGTACAGGGGCTCACAAAACCCTTTCCCGGATATGGATTACAACGATAACAGGTTGAAAATCCGAAAGTTGTTGGCCAATATCTATTTGGAAACAGATCTGATAAAGGACAAGCTTACCTTTAAGACCACCTATAATATAGACTTCTCCGCACTGGAAGAGCGCTACGTAAACCTCCCTTACAATATGGGCTTTGGAGATCAGCGAATCTCGGACATCAATAGAAAGCAGAACAATTACTATAACCAAATTTGGGACAACGTTCTTACCTATTCAGATACCTATTCCGAAGACCACAATGTAACCGTAATGGCAGGTACATCCTTTAGGGACGAGGCTTCCAACAGGTTTGAGGCAACTGGTAGCGATATTGCCGGAATCAACTATGAGACATCTTGGTATTTGGATTTTGCCGATCCGTTATCGTTCAACAACAATGTAGAAGAGGATAACAATAGGATTTACGGACAATCCTATTTTGGAAGGGTATCTTACAATTTTAAAAACCGCTACTTGCTCTACGGAACATTTAGGGCAGATAGATCCTCGAAGTTTACCAAGGAGCAGTGGGGATATTTCCCTTCAGTAGGTGCCGGTTGGGTAATTTCCCAAGAACCGTTCATGGAAAACGTGGGCTTCTTCGATTTTTTAAAATTAAGGGCCGCATGGGGTCGATTGGGTAACGATAATGTTCCCGCAAGTGCCGGAGCCAACACTATTGAAAATGAAACTGTTGATTTGGGGGATACTCCGAATACAGGGGTTACCGCCACAAGTACATACACCGATTTAACCTGGGAGGTGGTGGAAGAGTTGGACTTTGGTTTCAACATGAATACCTTCAACAATCGTTTATCGCTTGAGGCTGATTACTACATAAGGGACACCGAAGATGCCATTATGCCCGTGTATATTCCCATTGCGGACCAAACAATTTCAAGAAACTCAGGGGTTATCCGCAACTCGGGAGTAGAGATTGCATTGAATTGGAGTGATGAAATTGCGTCCGATTTCACCTATACTGTTGGAGCCAATTTTACCACGGTAAAGAATGAGGCCATTGAGATTGAGGACGAAAGAGGTTATATTGATTCAGGCTCTGCCGAGTTCAGACAGCGAACTATGGAGGGAGAACCTTTGTATGCATTTTATGGATACGAAACCACCGGAGTTTATCAAAATCAAGCCCAAATTGATGCCGACCCTGTGGCACAGAGCGCCATTGCGGACGGACAGAATATTCAACCCGGTTACTTGATATTCAACGATAGGGACGGGGATGGCGCCATTACAGACCAGGATAGAACCGTATTGGGCTCGTTCCTTCCCAAGTTCACCTACGGTGGTAATATTGGATTAAATTATAAGGACTTTGGTTTCTCCTTGAATTTCTATGGTCAATCAGGAAATAAAATCTTGAACAGAAAACGGGGCGAGGTCATCTTTACCAACGATACCAATATGGATGCCGATTTGGCCAAAAACCGTTGGCACGGCGAAGGAACTAGCAACAGCTACCCCTCATCGGCAGGACTTAGAAACAGCTGGAACCAACGATTGAGCAATTTTTGGGTAGAGGACGGAGATTTCTTCAGAATCCAGAACATACAGTTGGCTTACACCTTACGTGGTGATAAACTTAAGGGCAACATGCCCGATTTTAAATTCACATTGACAGCCGAAAGACCTTTGACCATCTTCAGTTACAATGGATTTAATCCAGAAGTATCCGATGGGGTTGATCGACAGACCTATCCCGTTCCGGCGATTTACACCGTAGGTGTTAATGTTAAACTATAAAAAGAAAATTGAGATGAAGAATAATAATAACCCAGTATATAAAATAGTATTTGTCTTGATTGCGATACTCTTTGTCCAATCATGCTCCGACAAATTTGAAGATAGGGAAGGTCAGCTTAATGCAGACGACCTGGATTACACTGCGACCGAGGATATGGTCCAGGCATTGATAGGCTCCTATTATGTAATTGCTACAAGGGGATGGGAAGAACCTTTATTGCTTTCCGTTCGCGGAGACGATGTAAATGCAGGGGGCCTTGGAGACCAACAACCTTTTGCCGACACCGATAACTTTGTTTACGATCAAGGATATTGGATGTACAACTCGCTTTGGAATGTCCATTATGGTGACATAGTCGAATTGAACACTCAGATAGCGCTAATAGAAAATTTCAAGGACTTCTCCGATGAAAGCGAGAAGGCAACGGCAGACCAGTATATTGCAGAGATAAAAGTGATGAGGGCGTGGTTGCATTTCAATCTGGCAAGGGTTTGGAACGATGTTTTTATCATAGAAACCACGCAGCCCGATGCTGAAATAGCCAACGGACCTGCCACCAAGCAAGAGATGATGCAATACATATCCGACCAAATGGATGAGGCTATTCCGGTATTGCCCAATTTAAGGCCAAATGAAAGAACGGACATTCCCGGTGGTGTAACACGCTATACGGCTTATGCATTAAAAGCCATGGCCCACATGGAAATGGAAGATTATCAAGGTATGGCAGATGCCTGTGCCGCAATAATCAACTCCAATAAATTTTCATTATACCCCGATTTTTATAACCTTTTCAAAAAACCTGGCGAATTGAGCGATGAAAGCCTTTTCGAGCTACAATTTTCCGATTACGGTTCCAGTACCAGCGATGAGTTTTACCACCTTTACGCACCTTTTGGTCCCCAAGGTTGGACCCCTGCAAGGGAAAACGCATCCGATGGGTGGGGCTTTTACGAACCAAGCATGAAGTTTATCAAATTTATGCTGGACAGGGATGAAGCCGTTCGTTTGGAAACCAGTGTTCTTTGGACCGACCGAGGTATCGCCGAATTACAAACAGACCCGAATTATGCCACACTCCCCTCTTTTGTGAACAATACCACAAGAGATGGCGATGTCATTAATGACTACGCAAGAGCCTTGTTCGCCAGTGGTAAGCACTACTTACCGTCCGTACAATTAACAAATCAGAGAAATAACTATGGTGGCGGTAAAAACATGATTGTAATACGTTATGCAGAAATATTGCTGATGTATGCTGAAGCCTTGACCCGTGGTGCAAGCGGTTCAGGTATGACCGCGGACCAAGCCGTAAACTTGGTTCGTAACAGAGCGGGAATGCCTTCGTTGTCTGGAGTTTCATCTAGTGACGTAATGGACGAAAAATTTGCTGAGTTAGGTATGGAATGGGGAATCCGCTATTACGATATGATTCGCTTGGATAACTACTCCGAACTGAGCTACGATGGTAGAACCTTTACGGCAGATAAAGAACTATTGCCATACCCACAAGCCCAACTGGATGCACTTCCGACTTTGGGTGGGGGAAGTAGCGATGATTAATACTAACTAAATAAACAACACAAGATGAAATACATAGTTAAATCCATAACGATGATCTTGGGCCTTCTGGTGGTTTCTTGTAATGAGGGAATCGACCCTATAACGGCAGTCGATGCCGGGGTGGATGAAACAGCCCCACAGGTTACCATAACCTATCCTACCGAAGGAGTGGAACTCATGCCCTTCGAAGAAGAAACATCAATAGATATAACATTCGAGGTTACCGATGATATTGAGGTAGCGAATATTACCGTATCCATGGATGGGTCACAGATAGCTACATACAATTCTTTCAAGGATTATAGAATTGTTATGGAAGAGGTAACGTACGAGGGTTTGGGGAACGGCGGTCATACAGTCACCGTAACAGCAACCGATATAGAGGGTAAAACAACCGCACAAGAAGCAAACTTTGCCAAACTGGCGCCATATAGTGCACAGTTTGATGGCGAGGTTCTCTATATGCCGTTCAATGCCGATTATATGGACTTTATTAGCTTCCAAGAGGCAGGGGAAGTAGGCAATCCAGGTTTTGCTGGAGATGCCTTTTTGGGTGCAGATGCATTTCAAGGTTCCGTAGATTCATATTTGACTTTCCCGATGGATAATCTAAAAAGCCCTGAATTTAGTGCCGCATTCTGGTACAAGGTCAACCCAACGCCAGATAGAGCCGGAATTTTAGTGGTTGGCGACGGTGCCGAGGACAGAAACCAGGGGTTCCGTTTGTTCCGCGAAGGAAACGCCGACGAACAGCGAATCAAATTGAATGTAGGTACTGATTCCGGTGAAAGTTGGAACGATGGTGGAGTGATCGATGTAACTGCAGGGGAGTGGGTTCATGTAGCCATTTCAATTTCCCAGACCCAGAGTACCATATACTTTAACGGAAACGAAATGTTGACCTCCGATTTGGCAGCCCCAATAGATTGGACAGGTTGTGAGGAATTGCATATTGGTGCCGGGGGTCCAACTTTTGATTATTGGAATCATGGCTATGACGCCAGTCAAATGGACGAGCTACGCATTTTTGACAAAGCATTGACACAAAGCGATGTTCAAATTATGATAAATGCGGCCAATCCATACATCCCTCAATACGATGGCGAATCATTGTATATGCCATTTGATGGAGATTACATTGATCTAATGGGAAGCAAAGCTGCCACCCAAATAGGTTCGCCAAGTTTCACCAATGAAAGTCAAGTGGGTGAGCAAGCGTATTTGGGCGCCACCGATTCCTATATCAACTATCCGGCAGATGGATTGAAGTCTTCAGAGTTCAGTGGATCCTTCTGGTATAAAGTGGATGCCAACCCAGATAGGGCGGGAATCATAACAATTGGAGATGACGAAGTAGATCGTTTTCAAGGTTTCCGACTCTTCCGCGAGGGAACTGTCGATGAGCAACGCATCAAATTGAATGTAGGAACAGGTAGCGGCGAAAGTTGGAACGACGGCGGTGTAATAGATGTAATCGCAGGTGAATGGGTACACGTTGCCTTTACCATAGCCAGTGATGAAAGCGTTATTTATTTCAATGGGACCGAAGTATTATCCTCCGCCATGTCAGCGCCAATCGATTGGAACGGTTGCGATACCTTCACCATCGGTGCAGGGGGACCGACGTTCGATTATTGGGGACATGCATCGGATAACAGTATCATTGATGACCTAAGATTCTACAACAAGGCCCTATCTCCGGAAGAAGTAGCTGAAGTTTTTGGAGGAGAGGTCACACCAAAAAACTACGGCTCCACACTCTATATGCCTTTTGACGGATCTACTATTGATGACAACTCCGGCTTAGAAGCCACAGTGGTAGGTACGCCCAGTTTTGCAGGGGAAAGTGCTGTAGGCAGCGATGCCTATGCAGGTGCGGCGGATTCTTATCTCACCTTCCCAATTGATGGATTGTTCAACAATCAATTCAGTGGAGCTTTCTGGTACAAGGTAAATGCCGATCCGGATAGAGCTGGAATCCTAACGGTAAGCCCTCCAATGAACGGAACGGATAATGATCTTTCTGCAGGCTTTAGGCTGATAAGGGAAGGTGATGCATTGGAGCAACGAATAAAACTTCATTTGGGAACCGATGCCGGAGACGTTTGGAACGACGGAGAAGTTATTGATGCCACCGCAGATGTGTGGGTACACGTAGCCTTTACCGTTACCGAAACGGAAACCTTGATTTATTTGAATGGAGAACCTGTTGTAAACACAGGGGATATGGCTGGAAAAACCATAAGTTGGGAAAACTGCTCCATACTTTCAATAGGTTCCGGCGCACCAAATTTTATTGGTTGGAACCACTTATCCGGTTTGAGTTACATCGATGATTTATATCTATTTGATAGAACATTGACCCAAGAGGAAATCCAAGAAATTATGAACAATTAATGTGCTAAGGCACTATAAAAATTTGATTCAGTTAGTTTATGAGGTTAATTATTTTACCATTGGCCGTTGTTACTTTACTTATAGGGTGCAATGGCCAAAAAACTAAGGAAGAGGCCAAAAGGTCAACCGAAATAGATGCTGACAGTCTTGCCATTGCCGATGAGATGATGCTCGATAGCGTACAGTACCAAACCTTCAATTACTTTTGGGAAGGTGCGGAACCTGTTTCAGGATTGGCCAGGGAACGTATGCACATGGACGGGATTTATCCCAACCACGATAAGGATATTATAACGACAGGAGGATCAGGTTTTGGCCTTATGGCTATTCTGGTCGGTGTGGAAAGGGGGTTTATTTCCCGTGAACAAGCTCTCGAACGCTACGAGCGTATCGTTGGTTTTCTGGAAAAAGCAGATCGCTTTCACGGAGCGTGGCCCCATTGGTTATTGCCATCCGGCAAAGTAACCCCTTTCAGTAAAAAGGATAACGGTGGAGATTTGGTGGAGACCGCTTTTTTGGTTCAAGGCCTTTTAACGGTCAAGGAATATTTTAAAAATGGCAACGAACGCGAAAAACAACTGGCCCAAAAAATACAACAGCTTTGGGAAGAGGTTGAGTGGGACTGGTACACCAAAAACGGTGAAGATGTATTGTACTGGCATTGGAGCCCAGAGTATAAATGGGAAATGAATTTTCCCGTGGGTGGTTATAATGAAGCGCTCATCATGTACATTTTGGCGGCAGCTTCCCCAACACACCCTATTGATAAATCCGTTTACGAAATTGGTTGGGCCGGTGAGGGTGAAATCTCAAAAGATACCACTTACTACGGTCTGGAAACAGAACTGGACCATTATGAACATAGCGATGCTCCCGTAGGTCCACTTTTCTGGGCACATTATTCCTATTTGGGATTGAATCCAAAAGGATTAAAGGACCAGTTTGGAGATTATTGGAAGTTGAACCGGAACCATGCGCTAATTCATTATAAATACAGTGTGGACAATCCAAAAGATTACGAAGGATATGGCGAGAATTGCTGGGGATTGACATCAAGTTACTCCATTAAAGGGTATGCGGGGCATCGCCCAGAGGCAGATTTAGGGGTAATCTCGCCCACCGCAGCACTCTCGTCCATGCCATATACCCCAGAGGAGAGCAAACAGTTTTTGAGGTTTATGTACAACCAACAAGATAGTCTTATTGGAAAATATGGCCCTTATGATGCCTTTAGTCTGGAGGATGATTGGTACCTACCAAGGTATTTGGCCATTGACCAAGGGCCAATCCCTGTAATGATTGAAAATTACCGAAGCGGCCTGTTTTGGAAACTGTTCATGGCAAATGAAGAGGTGCAAAACGGACTCAAAAAATTGGGTTTTGAAAGCCCAAATATGTAAACAGCAAATGATTAAAACCACGATATCCCTTATTCTTTTTTCCTTAGTGATGGTATCCTGTGGGGGAGGGGATGATTATACCTATGTTCCCACAGAGCCAGAACTTCCGGGCAACGGCTCCGATGATGATGATGAGGTGCCCACCATCTCTGATGAAGCGTTGTTGGATTTGACCCAAGAAACCACCTTTAAATATTTTTGGGACTTTGCCGATGTCAACTCGGGAGGGGCTAGAGAAAGGTATCACCCGAATGACCCTGCCAACAGTGAAGGAGTCGTAGCCACTGGAGGCACAGGATTTGGGTTGATGGCTATTCTTGTAGGCATCGAAAGAGGGTTTATATCTAGAACCCAAGGATTAGAGCGATTGAATCCTTTATTGGATTTTTTGGAAAACGCCGACCGTTTTCATGGAGCATGGTCGCATTGGATCAATGGTTCCACAGGGGCCGTAATTCCTTTTAGCGAGCTGGACGATGGTGGCGATCTAGTGGAAACTGCCTTTTTGGCACAAGGACTTATCTGTGTAAAGGAATATTTCAAAAACGGTACGGATGCCGAGCAAGCTTTGGCCCGGCAAGCCGATGAACTTTGGAAAGGTGTTGAATGGGATTGGTACACGCAAAATCAAGATGTACTGTATTGGCACTGGAGCCCCAACCACGGTTTCAATATCAATCTTCAACTTAAAGGTTATAATGAGGTATTGATCACCTACATTATGGCCGCCGCATCACCCGATTTTGGAATCGAAAAACAGGTGTATTCCAACGGATGGGCCTCAGGTGGGGGTATCAAATCAGCAAATACCCAATACGGTTATCCCCTTTTGGTGAAGCATAATGCCTCCGAGCAATTTGGAGGCCCATTGTTTTGGGCGCATTATTCCTACTTGGGATTAGACCCAAGAAATCTGTCCGATGAGTATGTGGATTATTGGGACGTTAATGTAAACCACACCATGGTCAATTACCAATACTGTGTCAACAACCCGAACAACTATGAGGGTTACGGGGAAGATTGTTGGGGATTGACAGCCAGTTATTCAAGAAATAATGATGGAAGCATGGGGTACAATGCCCATAGCCCAAGCAACGATACAGGGGTCGTATCCCCAACAGCGGCAATAAGCTCAATTCCTTATGCACCGGACGAATCTTTGGATGCGATGCATTACTTTTATAGAAATAGAGATGATTTATTGGGACCAGCCGGGTTTTATGATGCCTTTAGTCAAGAATACAACTGGGTGGCAGAAGCTTATTTGGCCATAGACCAAGGCCCGCAGATCATCATGATAGAAAACTATCGGACGGGTTTGCTTTGGAACCTATTTATGGGTAACGAAGATGTTCAAGCCGGTCTGACCAAACTTGGATTTTAATATGACAAGACAATTATCATTTTTTCTACTGTTCCTTGCTTGTAATTTGGTCGCTGCACAATGGCAATCAAAATACGAAGCCAAAATGCTTATTGATGGGAAAGATACTTTAAGATATCGCATTATGTATCCCAAGAACTTTAATGAGGATAGAAACTATCCCGTGGTACTTTTTCTCCATGGAGCTGGAGAACGCGGAAATGACAATGAAACCCAATTGATGAACGGAGCCAAATTGTTTGCCACCGACTATTTACAGGAGCGATATCCTGCAATTGTATTATTTCCACAGTGTCCTAGAGATAGTTACTGGGCCAGTGTAGGTGTTGACAGGAGTTCGTATCCAATCAATTTGGATTTTAAATATAGCGAGGGACCGACCAAACCCTTGAAAATGGTGATGGATTTGTTGGATGCCACTATTCAAGAGCCCTACACCAACGACAATCAAATTTATTTGATGGGTCTTTCCATGGGAGGAATGGGAACTTTTGAATTGCTGAGCAGAAAACCAATGGCATTTGCTGCTGCAATTCCAATTTGTGGGGGAGGGGAACCTGAATCCGTTTCAGTTTATGCCAAAAACACACCACTGTGGGTTTTTCATGGAGCACAGGACAATGTGGTAAACCCCTTGCAGTCCATGGAAATGGTTTCCGCTTTATTAAAAGCAGGTGCCCGCCCAAAATTGACCATCTACGATTTTGCCGATCACAACAGTTGGGACCCAGCGTTCGCGGAACCGGACCTATTGCCTTGGTTATTTTCCCACCAAAGAGAAATGCCTTAAAATGAAAACCTATATGCCGTACCGATTTGTACTTCTGTTGATTCTTGCACTGGGGTGCGAATGCAATGTGGATGCCCAACAAAAAACCTATTGTAATCCCATCAATATCGATTATGGATATACACCCATCCCCAATTTTGCAAGGCATGGAAAGCATAGGGCTACGGCAGACCCCGTTATTGTTACATTTAAGGATAAATATTTCCTCTTTTCCACGAACCAGTGGGGGTATTGGTGGAGTGATGATATGTATGACTGGAAATTCATCCCAAGAAAGTTTTTAAGGGAACGGAACAAAGTGTACGATGAGTTGTGCGCACCCGCAGCCTTTGTGATGAAGGATGAACTTTACTTGATCGGCTCTACGCACGGACCGGCTTTTTCCATGTGGAAGAGCAAAGACCCGACCACCGACAATTGGGAAATAGCCGTCGACTCGTTAAAAGCAGGGGCATGGGACCCTGGATTTTTGTACGAAGGGGATACGGACAAACTTTATATGTACTGGGGCTCCAGCAATGTCCACCCCATTTTGGGTACGGAAATCAATACCGAGACCCTACAGTCCGAAGGTTACGTGAAGCCCTTGATCGCTTTGGCGCCCGAAGACCATGGGTGGGAAAGGTTCGGGGAACATAACGACAATACCTTTCTTCAACCATTTATGGAAGGGGCTTGGGTGACCAAATACAATAACAAATACTATTTGCAGTATGGTGCGCCAGGTACAGAGTTTAGTGGGTACGGAGATGGTGTATATGTAAGCAATAGCCCATTGGGTGGGTTTTCTTACCAAAGACACAACCCTTTTTCGTATAAGCCCGGCGGTTTTGCCCGAGGGGCGGGCCATGGTGCGACCTATCAGGATACCTATGGCGACTGGTGGCATGTGTCCACTATAATTTTGAACCAAAAGAACAGCTTTGAACGGCGAATCGGAATTTGGCCCGCCGGATTTGATCAAGACGATGTAATGTATTCCAATACGGCCTACGGGGACTATCCCACCTATTTGCCCCAGAAAAACGCAGATCATATCAAAGGATCGTTCACGGGCTGGATGCTGTTGAACTATAACAAACCCGTTAAGGTCTCCTCAACCCTTGGAGGGTATAAGCCCAATTTTGCCGTGGATGAAGATATGCGTACCTATTGGAGTTCGGAGTCTGGCAACAAAGGGGAATGGTTTCAGACCGATTTAGGGGAAGTTTCTACCATAAGGGCCATTCAAATCAATTATGCCGATCAAGATGCCGAGTTTTTGGGGAAATCCTCAGGAGTTTATCACCAGTATAAAATATACGGCTCCGATGATGGTGAAAAATGGACGGTTTTGGTGGATAAGAGCAGGAACCAAACCGATGTGCCCCACGACTATGTCGAATTGAAGAAACCTGCACAAGCACGTTACCTTAAGATTGAAAACATAAAAATGCCTACGGGAAAGTTTGCCCTGAGCGGTTTTCGGGTGTTTGGAAAAGGCTCGGGTGAAAGGCCCGATAGGGTCGAAGATTTTACAGTCCTTAGGGCCAGTCCGGAAAAGTTCGGGGAGCGGAGAAGCTCTTGGCTCAAATGGAAACCGAACAAACTCGCGGATGGTTACCTTATTTATTTCGGGAAATCCAAGGACAAACTCTATGGTAGCATCATGGTTTACGGGACCAATGAATATTATTTCACGGGAATGGACCGAACGGATGCCTATTATTTTCAAATAGAAGCATTCAATAACAACGGCATATCGGAAAGAACGCCCATAATTGAATCAAAATAGACCGACTGCCAAAAAACAAACAACCTATTATGAGCTATAAAAAATCACTTTTCGCCCTTTTAACCTTAATTTTTTGGGGTGCCAATGCCCAGGAACAAATACCTGAAGTAGAGGAGCTTTTACAAAAAATGACTGTTGAAGAAAAAATTGGTCAGTTAAATCTGTTGACACCTGGAGGTGGAGTTGCAACAGGGGAAGTGGTAAGCGAAAATGTAAGTAGCAAGATCAAGGCTGGGCAGGTTGGAGGCCTTTTTGGAGTGGCTGGCCCAGATAGAGTCAGAAAAGCCCAAGAGTTGGCCGTGAAAGAGAGCCGATTGGGGATACCCCTGTTAATAGGTTCTGATGTGATCCACGGGTACAAGACCACATATCCAATTCCCTTGGGGCTATCATCCACTTGGGATGTGGATTTGGTAAAACAAGCCGCCCAAATGGCCGCTAGGGAAGCAACCGCGGACGGAATCAACTGGAATTTTTCTCCTATGGTGGATATCGCCCGCGACCCACGTTGGGGTCGCATTGCCGAAGGGGCTGGTGAAGACCCTTATCTTGGTTCCAAAATAGCCGAAGCCATGGTGAAAGGTTATCAAGGAGAAGATTTGGCCGCTTCCCATACCATGTTGGCCTGTGTGAAGCACTTAGCGCTCTATGGTGCCGCCGAGGCTGGTCGTGATTATCACACGGTGGATATGGGCAAGATCAAAATGTTCAATCAATATTTGCAACCGTATAAGACTGCCATTGATGCCGGGGCCGCTAGCGTTATGAGTTCGTTTAATGATGTGGACGGTGTGCCAGCAACTGGTAACAAATGGTTGCTCACCGACTTGCTTCGCACACAATGGGGTTTTGATGGTTTCGTGGTCTCGGATTACACCTCGCTCAACGAAATGGTCCCGCACGGATTGGGAGACCTTCAGGCCGTTTCGGCATTGGCGTTAAAAGCTGGTTTGGATATGGATATGGTGGGTGAAGGTTTTCTGACCACTTTGAAAAAATCTTTGGATGAAGGAAAAATCACCGCAGAAGATATTACCAAGGCTTGTAGAAGGGTGTTGGAGGCCAAGTATATATCTGGACTTTTTGAGGACCCATACAAATATTTGGACGCCAAACGCCCCAAAAACGATATTCTGACAAAGGAAAACAGGACATTGGCGCGCAAATTGGCAACTCGTTCCTTCGTTTTGTTGAAAAAGCACAACAACCTACTTCCTTTGGAAAAGAAAGGAAAAATCGCCCTGATTGGCCCACTGGCCGATAGTAGGGAAAATATGTTAGGGACTTGGGCTCCAACGGGTGATTTTAACCTGGCCGTTACCATTTTGGAAGGCTTTAATAATGTGGCATCAAATGCAGACATCAAATATGCAAAAGGCGCCAACATTTCTGACGATGCCGATTTTGCCAAGAATGTAAATGCTTTAGGTCGAAGGATAACAATGGATGAGCGCTCACCAGAAGCCATATTGAAAGAGGCCGTGGGTCTGGCCAAAACTTCGGATGTTGTGGTGGCCGTGGTGGGTGAGGCCACCGAAATGAGCGGGGAGTCTTCCAGCCGTACCGATATTTCAATCCCGGACAGTCAAAAGAAATTGATCAAAGCATTGGTACAAACAGGAAAACCTGTTGCATTGGTGTTGATGAGCGGTAGGCCGCTGACCATTCCAGAAGAGTTCGACCTGCCCGTGTCCATTTTACAAGTTTGGCACCCCGGTGTGGAAGCAGGGAACGCTATCGCCGATGTGGTTTTTGGAGATTATAATCCCTCTGGAAAATTAACGGCTACTTGGCCTGTGAATGTGGGACAGATACCTATTTACCACAGTGCAAAAGTCACTGGTAGGCCGGCACCGGAAAGCGGAGAGTTCCAAAAGTTCAGGTCAAACTATCTGGATGCACCCAATGCGCCTTTGTTGCCTTTTGGATATGGTTTGAGCTATACCACATTTGACTATTCCAATCTGCGGTTGAACAAAAAAGAGATCCATCAAGGTGAAGCTATTTCTGCTACTGTGACAATTACCAATACAGGTAATTATGATGGCGAAGAAGTAGTGCAATTGTACCTTAGGGATGTGGTGCGGAGCATTACACCACCAAAACGCCAGTTAAAAGGTTTTCAAAAAGTGATGCTGAAGAAAGGGGAGCGTAAGGAGGTAACCATCACTTTGTCACCAGATGATCTGAAATTCTACAACGCCCAATTGGAATTTGTGTCGGAACCGGGAGAATTTAAAGTGTTTGTGGGAACTAATTCCGATGCCGAACTATCAGAAACATTCACGCTTAAATAAATGTAGCATGAGAATAGGATTAGCCCTTGTCGGTTTACTTTTAATTGTTTCATGCAAACAACAAGAAAAACCAAAGGATCAAGTCGCTAAAGGCCCGCCGAACATCATTTTTATTATGTCGGACGATCATGCCTTTCAGGCCATTAGTGCCTATGGGCATGAGTTGGGGAAATTGGCACCGACCCCGAATATTGACCGCATCGCCAAGAATGGGGCCATTTTTCAGAATAACTTTTGTACCAATTCCATTTGCGGACCCAGCAGGGCAGTGATTTTAACGGGAAAACATAGTCATATCAATGGTTTTCGGATGAACGGGGAACGGTTTGACAGCAGTCAGCCCACATTGCCGAAGCATTTGAAAAAATTGGGTTATGAAACCGCGATTGTCGGAAAGTGGCATTTGCACGGTAAACCCACAGGATTTGATTATTGGGATATTCTGAACGATCAAGGGAACTATTACAATCCTGAATTTATTCAAGGTGGGGATACCACCGTGGTCGAAGGCTATGCCACCGATTTGATAACGGACAAGAGTTTGGAATGGCTGAAGCAGCGGGAGGGAAACCAAAAGCCTTTCTATTTAATGGTGCACCACAAGGCCCCGCATCGCAATTGGATGCCGGCACTACGTCATTTAAATGTTTATGATTCGATTACATTTCCCTTGCCCGACACTTATTTTCCGGAATTTGAGAATCAACGGGCCGCTGCCGAACAACAACAGACCATTTACAAAGACATGTACGAGGGGCATGACCTAAAAATGAGCGATGGTTATGGAAGCACAGATTTGGCCCATAATCCATGGACTACGGATTTTGACCGAATGACCCCGGAACAGCGTGACATTTGGGACGAGGCCTATCTTCCAAAAAACAATGCTTTTTATGAGGCCAATTTACATGGTAAGGAACTGGCAGAATGGAAAGGGCAACGTTATTTGCATGAATATTTGGCCACGGTAAAATCTGTGGATGAGGGTATCGGGAAAATTTTGGACTATTTGGAAGCGACCGGATTGGACGAAAACACATTGGTGGTCTATACCTCGGATCAAGGATTTTATTTGGGTGAGCACGGGTGGTTCGATAAGCGTTTTATGTACGAAGAATCCATGAAAATGCCTTTGTTGATGCAATTGCCAGGGGTGATTGAACCAGGAACCAATATTGATGCCTTGGTGCAGAACTTGGATTTTGCCCCGACCTTTTTGGATTTGGCAGGAGGCCAAGAGTATGCCGCTAACATGCAGGGAGAATCTTTTAAGGGACTATTGGAGGGTGCCGAGGACGAATTCAAAGATGCTGTATACTACCACTACTATGATTTTCCAGCCTTTCACATGGTAAAACGGCACTATGGGGTGCGAACAGATAGGTACAAACTTATCCATTTTTACGACGATATTGATGAATGGGAGTTTTATGATCTGGAAGAGGATCCCAAAGAATTACACAATGCCATCAATGATGAAAAATATAGAGGTGTAATAGCCTCCATGCACAAAAAACTGGATAGTTTACAAACGTATTACAAAGTAACCGACAAGGAGTTTGGAACTACGCCGAAGGAAAAGGTGGACAAAACTCATAAAGCTTTTGAAAAACTGCGCGGAATACCGATTCAATAGTGTTATATTTTTTAATTTAGCCAGCTAAATCTTCGAAATTATGATCGTTTGGATACTGTTCCTTTTGGGAATCCTTGTCTTTTTGGCCTTGGACCTTGGTGTTTTCAATAAAAACCCCCATGTCATAAGCGTCAAGGAAGCGTCCATATGGACCAGTGTATGGGTCAGCTTATCCATTTTATTTTCAGGGGTCGTCTATTGGCTCTATGGTAGCGGAAAGATAGATAACGTGGATGCGCTTACCCCCATGGATGCCAGCTTGAAATATATCACTGGTTACCTGATCGAGCTTTCGTTGAGTATTGACAATATTTTTGTTATAGCGGTGATTTTCGGATCATTTCAAATTCCACAAAAATACCAGCATCGGGTATTGTTCTGGGGAATATTGGGGGCCATTGTCTTTAGGGCCATCATGATATTTTTTGGAGTGGCATTGATCAAGAAGTTCGGTTTTATGACCTATATCTTTGGTGCTTTTTTGATTTTTACGGCCATAAAAATGCTGGTTTCCAAACAGGAGGCCTTCAATCCCAAAAAGTCGTTCATCTATAGGAACCTTAGAAAGGTCATGCCCATCACGACGCATATGCAGGGTCAGAAATTCTTCATCAAATTACGCCATATTACCGCCGCCACGCCATTGTTCATAGCTCTTGTGATTATCGAGTTTACGGATATCCTCTTTGCTTTGGACAGTGTTCCGGCCATTTTGGCGATTACTTCCGACCCCTTTCTGGTCTTTAGTTCAAACATATTTGCCATTTTGGGCCTCAGGTCGATGTATTTCTTCCTTTCCAACATGATAAGTAGGTTCTATTACCTCAAGTACAGTCTGGTGGCCATACTTAGTTTCGTGGGTATAAAAATGATCCTCGCACACCACTATACTTTTCCAGAATGGGTTTCGTTGTGCTTCATTGGAATTGCCCTGTTTGTTGGCGTGGTCGTTTCCAAGAAGAGCTGATGTCAAAGGACCAAAATGGGATACAATTAATGATGGACAATATGTATGCCCGATATCATCAAACCCTATTTTAGGGACATTCAGGAGTAAGCCTGTTTTTTCATGAACATTAAACTAAATGCCACTGAACCATATTGGTTTTAGTGGCATTTTTCATTTATATGTTGTGCTCTTGATGCTTTTGAACGAAGATGCGTCCGTTTTCAAGGAT